>NZ_JBEXSH010000297.1:0-9519 GCF_040613555.1 Streptomyces sp. NPDC006265 | reverse complement strand
GTCGGCGGTCTGATCGCCGAGCTCCAGGACGCGCTGATCGGCCTCGCCGAGGCTCACCCGGACGTGGCCGTGCGCGGCCGCAGGTCGCAGGGCGCGCTCCACAGCATGCGGCGCGCCTTCTCGTACCGCTCCACCAGCAGCGTGTCCTCGGCGAAGCCGTGCCGGGCGACCTTCGCCTTGTACGCGTCGAGACGGCCGCGCAGCTCGGCGCGGACCGCCAGCGGGGCGGTGACCGCCGTCAACGACTCACGGGCGCGCAGCAGTTCGTCCTCGGCCTTCTGCTCCAGCGACTCCAGCAGCGGGGACAGCCGGTGCCACTGCGCCTGCCTGCGGTACTCGGCCGCTGCCGCCAGCTGCTCCTGGAGCACGGTCGGCGGCCCGCCGACGACCGGCACCTCCGTCGCCGCGATCTTCGCGAGGACCTCGCCGCGCGCCGTGCGCGCCTCGGCGAGCGTGCGGTCGGCGCGGCTGAGGATGTCCCGCAGCTTCACGATCCGCTTCTCGGCGTCCTGCCGTACGGTCAGTACGGCGTCGATCTCACGGCGTACCTCCTCCAGGGAGCGCGCCTCGCGGTCGTACACCGTCGTGTCCGGCCTGCCGCCGCCCGGCGCCGAACTGCCCACCGCGGCCTGCCAGAACGCCAGCGGGTCCGAGATCACCTGCTCGCGCAGCTTCGTCAGTATCCGCGTGATGCGCTCCAGGTCGTCGCCCGCCGGGTGCTCGCCGGGGCGCACGCCCACCGAGTGCGCGAGCCGCCGGGTGCGCTGGAGCTCCGCCGCGAGCAGGTCGATCCGGGCCGGCAGGGCCGACCAGACCGCGTCCGCGGCGACCACCATGTCCAGGCTCGTCGCGTACAGCTCGTTCATCCGCTCGACGAGGGTGACGAGCGAGTAGCGCTCGCTGAGCTTGGTCGGACTGCCGTGCAGGGTGGGGGCGTTGGCCGTCGCCGAGGCGCTGCCCGCGACGGTGACCGAGTCGCCGTTCAGCAACTCCGTCAGCTCCACCAGGTCCTCGCGGCTGGACCAGCGGCGGCGCGAGCGGATGTCGCGGGCGGAGCGCAGCGCGTCGGTGTACGCGTCGAAGTACGTCCACAGCAGCGTGATCGACGCCTCCGTGGACGTCCAGCGCTCCAGGGTGACGCCGGTGAGCTCGGCGCCCTCCAGGAGTCTGCGGCCCGCGTGGTCCTGCAGCGCGAGGAGCGAGGTCTCGATCGCCTCGTGCTCCGCGCCGAGCCGCGCCAGCGCACGGTCCACCTCGTCCCGGTCCATCACCGGCCCGGTGGATCCCGTGACGCCCATCGATCACCTCTCGCTGCGGTCGTGTGTCGCGTGTCGTCTGTCGTCTCTGATGCGGGTGTTCGCGGGTTCAGCAGGGTGTCAGATGGTGCGGAGGTACTGCGGTGCCGGTGGTTCCGACTTCTTCGCATCCTTGCCCAGTGTTGCCGACAGCCATTTCCCGTACGAGGCCTGCCAGCCGTTCGCGGTGTCCTTGCGGTAGTCCACCAGGATCTGGTTGACCCGGCGTACCAGATCGTCCGCGTCCTTCTTCATCGCCACGCCGTAGTACTCGG
The DNA here is from genome assembly GCF_040613555.1 of Streptomyces sp. NPDC006265. Lineage (NCBI taxonomy): Bacteria > Bacillati > Actinomycetota > Actinomycetes > Kitasatosporales > Streptomycetaceae > Streptomyces > Streptomyces sp. NPDC006265. Next base: position 7,949 of record NZ_JBEXSH010000297.1, on the reverse strand, counting down.
CAGTGAAGGCGTCGCCCTTGAGCTGAACCGTCGGGTCCTGTGCCGCTTGGCTCGCCGCGAGGGCGCCGTCGGTGACCACGGCGTCGACCTCGCCGAGCTGGAGCCGCACCAGGCAGTCGAGTTGGTTCGGGACGGTGGTGGAGATGTCCGTGCTCGCGGGGAGCTTGCCGTCCTTCTGGTCCGCCTCCAGCGCGGAGAACGCGGTGGAACCCGCCGCCGTGCAGATCCTGCGGTCCGCGAGCGTGTCGTCGTAGCCCTTGACGGGGGAGGCCTTCGGGGCCAGGACCTGCTGTCCCGTCTTGAAGTAGGGCGCGGAGAAGGCGACGTCGGCGATGCGGTCGCAGTTGATCGTCATCGTGCGGACGACCATGTCCACGCGGCCGTCCTGGATCGCCGGGATGCGCTGGTCGGTGGGGATCGCCTTGAACTGGACGGCGTCCGGGTCGCCGAGTATGTCCTTCGCGATGCGGTGGACCAGGTCGATGTCGAAGCCCTCGAGCTCCGCGGTCTTGCCGCTGTTGGGGTTGCGGTAGCCCCAGCGGTAACTGCTCTGGTCGACGCCGACGATCAGCTTGCGCTTCTCTCCCGTGCGGTTCTTGATCGCCCGGATGGTGTCACCGTCGGCCGAGGAGGGGGACAGCGTCTGCTTCTCGGGGGCCTCGCACTCCTCGTCCGCCTCGGTCCCGGCGGTCTGCGTCGCGGTGGTGTTCTGGGTGGCCGTCGTGGCCGTGGTGAGCGGCAGGCAGAGGGCCACCAGCGCCACCAGGGCGCAGACGACTGCCATCGCGGTCACTCCGCCCCAGCCCCTGAGTGCGTCTCGCACGGTCGTTCCTCCCCTCGCCCCCGGCCCTTTCATCGGTACTCCGACAGCCTGCGGCCGATGCCCACGACCGCGCCTGCGGCGCCCAGCACCGCGAGTACGGCCACGCCCGCCGGCATGCCCGTCAGCGCGTCGCGGCCGTCGCCCGCCGCGCGTTTGAACTCCGTCTCCTCGTGCGCGAGTGCCGTGCGCAGGTTCTCGTCGACGCTGTCGAAGCACTCGCCGGTCGCGCCCTCGGTGCCGATGACCCGGTCCAGCGCCTGCTGGTAGTTGCCGTTCTCGTCCTGCTCGCGGGCCGCGGTGTGGCGCTTCTTCCACTCCGTCATGTTGCCCACGGCGGCGGTGACGGGGCGTTCGCCGGAGGTGTCGTCGGCGAGCCTCTCCGCCGCCGCCAGCTTCACGGCGAGGGCCTTGATGTCCCTGCCGAAGTCGTAGTCGTAGGCGTCGTAGGTCTTTTCGCCGACCTTCTTCGTCTCGGCGCCGCGCGCCACCAGGGTGAGGTTCTCGTTGCCCCTGGCCTTGAGGGAGGCGATGCGCGCGTCGTGCAGGACGTTCAGGGAGCGGACGCCGTGGTCGTAGGAGTCGTTCAGGTCCGCGCGGGCGAGGGTGTGGCCGACGACCAGCCAGAGGAGGACGACCGTCGCCGTGGCGGTGGCGGCCACCAGGCCGTGGTTCAGGACCCTGTTCGTCCGCCGGTAGTTGCGGTGCTGGGCCCAGGCGAGGGCCGCCAGGGCGGCGACGCCGAGGCCGATGGCCGCCCAGGGGTAGGGCGTGGCGTCCGCGTAGTCCGTGCTGAGGCGCTGGTTCTCGTTGGTGTAGAGGTCCTCAGCCGCCGGGAGCATCTGGTGCTGCATCTTCTCGTTGGCGTAGCGCAGGTAGGCGCCGCCGACGGGGAAGCCCTGGCGGTTGTACGTGCGGGCCCGCTCCACCAGGCCCTTGTACTCCGGCAGGAGCCTGTTGAGCTTGGCGATCGTCGCCGTGGACGGCGAGTCGGGGTCGGCGTTTGCGGCGGCGTTGACGAGTTTCTCGGCGGCCGTGCGGATGTCCCGCTCGTAGCGGTCGCGGGTGCCGGCCGACTCCTGGCCGCCGGCGAGGAAGCCGCTGGAGGCGGCGGTGTTGGCGTCGGCGAGGGAGCGGTAGATGTCCGCGGCGTCCGAGCTGAGGGGCTGGCTGCGGGTGAGGACGTCGTCGGCGGCGGCCGCGCGGTCGGTCATCTGCCAGGCGGTGACGGCGCCGAAGGCGACGACGAGGAGCGCCAGGAGGGCGCCGATGACGCGGAGGCGGCCCGGTTCGGTGGTGGCCGCGGAGCGCAGCCGGTCGAGGCCCTCGGCGAAGGCGGTGCGGCGGGGGGTCGTGGCGGGGGGTGCGGCGGGGGCCGGGGTGGCGCCGGGGGGACCGGACGGGGGTGCCGGTTGGGCCGGTACGGCCGGCAGGATGGGCAGGCCGGGGCCCGGTGGTGGCGGGCTGCTCTTCGGCGTGTACGTCACTGTGACCTCCCCCGTGGTCATCCGTCGGCGCAAGTATCGCTGCCGGGACCGACATCCGCACCGGCCTTGCCCCGATCTTGATCGGATCGCAGCGTGGCGCACGCCCCCTCGCACCACCCCTAGCAGCACCCCTCGTCCAGGAACACGTACGGGGAGTGGGTTCGGTTCCCGGACGAGTGGCGCACCCCGGAGGTCCTAGGCGTCGTAATACGTCCGCAGCTTCTCCTGCGCCCCTTCCCCCGCCCCGACGTGGTCCAGTCCCAGCAGTGCCGCGCCCAGCACCGGGCTGGACGTCACGACCCGCGGTACCGCCTTCGGCGCGCGGTCGGTCAGCAAGGACGCGATGTGGTCGTTCAGTTGCGGGTGCCGGGCGGCCAGGATGCCGCCGCCCAGGAGCACGGGGGTCTCCTCGGAGAGGAGGTCCAGGCGGGTCAGGGCGACGACCGCCATGGAGACCACCTCCTCGGCCTGGCGTTCCACGATCGACCGGGCGATCGGGTCGCCGTCGGCTGCCGTGGCGAAGAGGACCGGGGTCAGTTCGTGGCGCCGGAGCGTCGGGACGTGCTCCAGGTGCAGCGCCTCGACGAGGGCGTACGTGGAGAGCAGGCCGAAGTGGGCGGGGAGGGTGTGGGACAGGGCGGTGGGGGCGCCGCGGCCGTCCTCCGCCCGGGAAGCGTGCCAGAGGGCCTCCTCGGACAGCCCCCAGCCGCCGCCCCAGTCGCCCGAGACCCGGCCGAGGGCCGGGAAGCGGGCCGTGCGGCCGTCGGGACGCATGCCCACGCAGTTGATGCCCGCGCCGCAGACGACCGCCACCCCCCGGGGTTCGCCGGCACCGGCCCGCAGGATCGCGAAGGTGTCGTTGCGGACCGTCACCGTGCTGCCCCAGGCGCGCGCCCGCAACGCCGCGGCCAGTTGCTCCTCCTCGGTGGGGAAGTCGGCGTTGGCGAGGCATGCCGAGACGTGGGCGACCGAGGTGAGCCCCGCGGCGGTGAGGGCCTGCGCCACCGTCTCGGCCAGGCCGTTCATCGCCGTGTCCACGCCCACGGCCGGTGGACGGAAGCCGCCCCCGCGTGCCGTGGCGAGGACGTCCCCGTCCGCCGTCACGATCGCGACGTCCGTCTTGCTGTTGCCCGCGTCGATGGCGAGGACACGTGCGGTCACGCCCACGCGAGGTGCTCCCGGTTGTGTGCGATCAGCCGGTCGGTGAGCGTCTCGGCGTACGCGTACTGGCCGACGAGGGGATGGGACAGGAGGGCGCGGAAGACGCGGTCCCTGCCGCCGTGCAGGGCGGCCTGGAGGGCCAGGTCCTCATAGGCCGTGACGCCGGCCATCAGGCCCGCGTAGAGCGGGTCCACGGGCTGGACGGGCAGGGGGGACGCGCCCCCTGCCCCCACGGCCGCCTGGACCTCGACCACCGCGTCGTCGGGGAGGAACGGGAGCGTGCCCCGGTTGTACGTGTTCACCACCTGGTACGGCGAACCGCCGCCGCCCAGCAGGGCCGCCGCCAGGTCCACCGCCGCCTCGGAGTAGAAGGCACCGCCCCGCTCGGCGAGCAGCTCCGGCTTCTCGTCGAGGGCCGGGTCGGCGTACAACGCGAGCAACCGGCGTTCCATCTCCGCGACTTCGGCCGCCCGGGACGGCTTCGTCCGCAGTTCCCGTACGACCTCGTCGTGCGCGTAGTAGTAGCGCAGGTAGTAGGAGGGGACCACGCCCAGGGTGTCGAGCAGGGGGCGGGGCAGGCGGAGGTCCGCCGCGATCGTGTCGCCGTGTTCGCCCAGCAGTTTCGGCAGGACGTCGTCGCCCTCCGGGCCGCCGAGGCGTACGGCCGTCTCCCAGGTGAGATGGTTGAGGCCGACGTGGTCCAGGTGGATAGCGGAGGCCGCCACGGACAGCAGGGCCGCGAACTTGCGCTGCAGGCCGATCGCCACGTTGCACAGGCCCACCGCCTTGTGGCCCGCCTGGAGCAGGGCGCGGGTCACGATGCCGACCGGGTTGGTGAAGTCGATGATCCAGGCCCGGGGGTTGGTGCGTCGGACGCGGTCCGCGATGTCCAGGACGACCGGGACCGTGCGCAGGGCCTTGGCGAGGCCGCCGGCGCCGGTGGTCTCCTGGCCCACGCAGCCGCATTCCAGGGGCCAGGTCTCGTCCTGCTCACGGGCCGCCTGGCCGCCGACGCGGAGTTGGAGGAGGACCGCGTCCGCGCCGTCCACCGCCGCGTCGAGGTCGGTCGTCGTGGTGATGCGGCCCGCGTGGTCCTGGCGGGTGAAGATGCGGCGGGCCAGGCCGCCGACGAGGTCGAGACGGTCCTGCGCGGGGTCCATCAGGACCAGTTCCTCGACGGGCAGGGTGTCCCTCAGACGGGCGAAGCCGTCCACGAGTTCGGGCGTGTAGGTCGAGCCTCCGCCGACCACGGTGAGTTTCATGTCTAACCCTTTACTCCGGTGAGTGTGACACCCTCCACGAACGCCTTCTGCGCGAAGAAGAACACGAGGATCACGGGGGCCATGACCAGCACGGTGGCGGCCATGGTGAGGTTCCAGTCGGTGTGGTGGGCGCCCTTGAACGACTCCAGGCCGTAGGAGAGCGTCCAGGCACCCGGGTTCTCCGACGCGTAGATCTGGGGGCCGAAGTAGTCGTTCCACGCGTAGAAGAACTGGAAGAGGGCCACCGCTGCTACGCCCGGTCTGGCCATCGGGAGAACGACCTTCAGCAGCGTGCGCAGGTCGCCGCAGCCGTCCACCTTCGCCGCGTCCACGTACTCGTCGGGGATCGTCGTCAGGAACTGGCGCAGCAGGAAGATCGAGAACGCGTCGCCGAACGCCATGGGGATGATCAGCGGCCAGAGCGAGCCGGACAGGTCGAGCTGCTTCGCCCAGAACAGGTACATCGGGATGATGATCACCTGCGGCGGCAGCATCATCATCGAGATGACCAGCATCAGGGCCAGATTACGGCCGCGAAAGCGGAACTTGGCCAGGGCGTAGGCCACGGGGATCGAGGAGACGACCGTGAGGACGGTGCCCAGGCCCGCGTAGATCAGGGTGTTCTTCCACCAGGTGAGGAAGCCGGGGGTGTCGAAGACCTTGGCGTAGTTGCCCCACTCCCAGGTGTGCGGGATCAGGTCGCGGCTGAGCGCCTGGCTGTCGCTCATGAGGGAGGTGAGGAAGACGAAGACGAACGGGAGCGTGAAGAAGAGGGCCGCCGCGATGCCGAGCGAGTGGATCGCGATCCACTCCAGCAGGGCCCTGCGGTGGGCCGTGCGTGCCGCCGGCGACGGGGGTGTCTTCAGCTCCAGGGGCTTGTCGAGCACCTGCGTCATCGTTCACCTGCCTGGATCAGGCCGCCCCGGCGGCGCATCAGGAGGGCCGTGAAGGCCATGGAGAGGGCGAAGAGGACCAGGGCGACCACACAGGCCGAGCCGTAGTCGAAGCGCTGGAAGCCCAGGTTGTAGACGAGTTGGGGGAGGGTGAGGGTCGACTTGTCGGGGTAGCCGGGCTCGAACAGCGTTCCCGCGCCCTGGATCACGCCCGACGCGACCTTCCCGGCGATCAGCGGCTGTGTGTAGTACTGCATCGTCTGGATCACGCCCGTGACCACCGCGAACATGACGATCGGCGAGATGTTCGGCAGCGTCACGAAGCGGAAGCGCTGCCAGGGCGTCGCGCCGTCCAGTTCGGCCGCCTCGTACTGCTCCTTCGGCACGTCGAGCAGGGCGGCCATGAAGATGACCATCAGGTCGCCGATGCCCCACAGGGCCAGCAGGGTCAGGGCCGGCTTGGACCAGGCGGGGTCGTTGAACCAGCCGGGGGTGGGCAGCCCGGTCTTCTCCAGGATCGAGTTGACCGGGCCCGTGCCGGGGTTGAGGAGGAACGCGAAGGCCATGGTGGCCGCCACCGGCGGGGCCAGGTAGGGCAGGTAGAAGAGGGTGCGGAAGACACCCGTGGCCGTCTTGATCTTGGTGATCAGCAGGCCCACGCCCAGGCCGAAGGCGACCCGGAGCGTGACCATGATGACGACCAGCCACAGGGTGTTGCGCAGGGCGGGCCAGAAGAGGGGGTAGTGCCCGAAGACGTACCCCCAGTTCTTCGTGCCGCTCCACGCGGGCGGCTTGAAGCCGTCGTAGCGCATGAAGGAGAAGTAGACGGTGGAGATCAGGGGGTAGGCGAAGAAGACCGTGAAGCCGATCAGCCAAGGGGAGAGGAAGGCGAGGGTGCGCAGGGTCGAGCGGCGGTGTTTCGCCCGCAACGTAGAGGTACTCATGGCCTACTTCGCCTGCGCGATGTCCGTGTCGATCTGCGCGGCGGCCTTCTTCAGGCCGGCCGTGAGGTCCGTCGCCTTGCCGCTCTCGTAGTCGTAGCCGAACTGCTGGACCGTGGTCAGGTAGACACCGCCGTTGACGGAGGCGGGAGCGGTGGTGGAGTCCGGGTTCGCCGCGATCTCCAGGAACGTCTTGAAGCGCGGGTCGTACGTCAGCTTCGGGGACTTCAGGGCCGCCAGCGTCGAGGGCACGTTGTGGATGGCGTTGGAGAAGTTCACCACCGCGTCCGTGTCCGTGGTCATGTACTTCACCAGCTCCCAGGCCGCGTTCTGCTTCTTGCCGGTCGCCGCGATACCGGCGATGGTGCCGGTGATGTAGCCCTTGCCGTACTGGTCGGCCTGGTCGTCGGGGACGGGCAGCGGGGCCACGCCGATGTCGAACTTCGGCTTGGCGTCCAGGGCCATGCCCAGGCGCCACTCGCCGTCGAGCTGCATGGCGACCTGGCCGGTGTGGAAGGGGTGCTTGGGGCCCCATTCGTCGCCGAGCTTGGAGCGGTAGGTCTCCAGCTTGCGGTAGCCGCCGAGCGCGTCTACGAGTTTCTTCTGGACCGTGAGGGCCTGGGCGAACGCCGGGTCCTTCGCGACGTTCGACTTGCCGTCCTTGTCGAAGTACGTGGGGGAGAACTGGCCGAGGTAGTGCTCGGTGGTGGTCTCCCAGCCGTGGTAGTTCGGCATGAAGCCGAGCTGCTTGTAGGTGTCGCCCTGAGCGATCGTCAGCTTCTCGGCGACCCGCTCGAACTCCGACCAGGTCTTCGGCGGGGCGGTGATGCCGGCCTTCTTGAACGCCGTCTTGTTGTAGTAGAGGCCGTACGCGTCGCCGAGCAGCGGGACCGCGCAGCGGTTTCCGCCGAACCGGGTGTACTCGTTCATCGCCTTCGGGAAGGTCTTCTCCGGGTCGACACCGGACTTCTCGAAGAAGGGGTTGAGATTCACCAGGGCGCCGGAGGAGCAGAACTTCCCGACGCTGTTCGTGGTGAACGACGAGATCACGTCCGGGGCCTTGGCGCCGCCGGTGCGCAGGGCCTGGTTCATCTTGTCGTCCGTCATGTTGCCGACGACGTTGACGTGGATGTTGGGGTGCGCCTTCTCGAATCCGGCGACCAGGTCCTCGACGGCCTTCACCTCCGACGGCGCGCTCCAGGCGTGCCAGAAGTTGAGGGTCGTCTCCTTGGACGCGTCGTCGCTCGCGCCGGCGTCCGACTGGCCGGTGCAGGCCGTGGCGAGGAGGGCGATGGAGGCGGAGACGACGAGCGCGAAGGTCGCGTTTCTGGATGTTCCGGGCATGGCAGAGCTCCCTGAGGCACGGGGGAAGAAGGGATTACCGG
>NZ_JBEXSH010000296.1:0-9545 GCF_040613555.1 Streptomyces sp. NPDC006265 | reverse complement strand
GTCCTGCAGCCAAGCCGATCGGAACGATTCGAGGATGCCCCGGCTGAGCATCTTGTCGTGTTCCTCGTTCTCGTCGACCTTCGGGTTGCTGATGGTGAGGTCGGCCCACGGCGAGATGCTGGTGATCGCCCCGGGGGTCGCCTCGCCCTTGGCGAGCAGGCGCAGCGGCAGCATGACCGCGAGGGTGCCTCCGATGGAGTGGCCGGTGCTGCCGATGTTCCGCGGCTCGTAGCCCTGCGCGAGCAGCCAGCGGTAGGCGGTCTCGGCGTCGTCGATCTGCGCCGGGTGGGGGTGCTCGGGTGCCAGGCGGAAGCCCACGACGAGTGAGCGGATTCCGGCCGCCTTGGCGATGTGGCCGGCGGCCTTGCGGTCCGATGAGATCGAGGCGGCGACCGATCCGCCGAAGTGGAAGTGGAGCAGCGCCTTGTCGGGGTCGGCGCCCTCGGGGATGGCCCACAGGGCGGGGACGCCGTCGGCGTCCACGTCGGCGTAGGTGACGCCTTCCAGCTCGGTCGACGCCGAAGCGTGTGTGTCGAAGATGGCGCGGAGGACGGCCAGATCGAGGCCCGGTGTCGATGCCTTCGCGCGCACGCTTTCGAGGAACTGCGCGAACTGCTGTGCTTCTGTACTGATTCCCACGGTGATGCTCCTGTTCAGGTCGCAGGGAGCGCGCCTCGCGCGCAGTGCAGGCCGATGGGCCGGGTGTGACGTCAGGCGGGCATCCGGTTGAATCGGCGGATCTGCCTGTCGAAGATCCCGGCGGGGACGAGGCGTCGCGCGGTGGTGATGCGTGAGGCGAGAGGGCCGGCGGTGTAGCGCAGCTTCGGCTTCGGGGCGGTGGCTGCCGTGACGATCTCGTTGGCGACAAGGGCGGGGGCGTCGCCGGCCTTCATCGCCGCGGCGACCACCTCGTCGAAGACACGCCGCCGCTCCGCGTACAGCGGCAGCGGTGTGTCGGGCTGAGCGGCGTTGGCGTCGAAGGCGGTCCGGGTGTAGCCGGGCTCGACGAGCAGGACGCGGACGCCGTGCTCGCGGACCTCGTGGTCCAAGGACTCGGAGTAGCCCTCGACGGCGTGCTTCGCCGCGACGTAGAGGGACATGTAGGGCTGCGGGATGACGCCGAGGACGGACGAGAGGTTGATGATGCGGCCACGGCCCAGGGCGCGCATGTGCGGCAGGACGGCCTTGGTCATGCGGACGAGACCGAAGAAGTTGAGGTCGAAGAGCCTCTGGGCCTGGGCGACGGAGTTCTCCTCGGCTGCACCGGCCGAGCCGAGTCCGGCGTTGTTGACGAGGACGTCGATCCGACCGAACCGTTCGATCACTTCCCGGACGGCGGTGGTGACGGATTCATCACTGGTCACGTCGAGATCGAGGAAGGTCACACCGGCGGGCGGGGTGAGTCCCGAGGTGTTCCGTCCGGTTCCGATCACCTCGAACCCAACTGTGACGAAGGCCTGAGCGGTTGCGTTGCCGATCCCCGACGATGCCCCCGTCACGAGTGCTACCGGCCGATCTGTCGTCATCACAGACTCCCTGTGTCATTGAATTACGATCGTTTACCTTACGGTCGTAAGGCTATGGCGGGGCGGGAGGGATGGCAAGGGGAAGGCTTCGACGATCGCCGGGAACCTGCGGCTTAGTGCGGGAAAAGGGCAAGAGGGTGACGAGGGCGGCAGGGGGCCGGCCGCAGCCCCGCAGCAGAGCCTTCAGCCGGTCCCGGGTGCCGAAGAGCTCGACGTCGTGCAGCTGGGCCGTCGCGATCCAGTCCCACAGGATCCGTGCGTATGACCGCCGGGACGGTGGCGCCGGGCCGCCCGTCCTCGAGCAGAAGGTCATCGTCGGCATGGAACGCCATCCCCTCGGGGATCGTCGGCTCCCCGACAACCCACAGGACTCCCAACGCTCACTGGAATCGAACGCCAACAAGCCTTACGGACACGGCAGTTGTGCATAAACAACCCGTGCCTTCGAACGTCTCGAACCAGAGCAGGGCCCCGTCCAGGTCCGTGGTCGACCACACCCGCACGATCGACGGGCCGATGTCGGTGAGCACGTCCAGGAGGACCTGGCGGCGCTCCACGTACGGACGCGACCGCAGATCGGGGAAGCCTGCCGCAGGGTGGGCCAGGATGTCGAACGCCGTACGTCGCCGGATGCTGGTCGGCGAGCTCCCTCGCGCGGCGGGGGCGGGACAGTACGCGGGACTGCGCCGCGGCGAAGCTGATGTGCGTCGCTGCCGTCGGCGGCGGCGACGTACACGACGGCCTCGCCGTCCAGGATCGCGCCGGGCGGCAGGCGCATGGCGGCCACGGCCAGGTCACCGATCGCAGCGGTGATCGACCGCACCCGGGACACCGTCCGCAAGGCCATGGGCAAGGACGGCTGAGGGGCCTGCAGCCACGTGTCGGCGTGTCGTGACAGCTGTACGGGACACTGGGAGACGATGGGCGTTCCTCGGACAGTCCTGAGAGCGGGCGGAGAGGCAGGGGCGCGTGGGCGGAGACGTGAGGGACACGCGACGGCGGATTCCCCGCACCGACGTCCTGCTGCGCGACAGGCGCCTGGCCGATGCAGCACAGCGGCTGGGGCCTGGCGTTGTGAAGTCGGCCGTGCGTCAGGCCCAGGAGCGGGCGCGCGGTGGTGGGATCGCGCCGGAAGACGTGGTGGACACGGCGGTGGCCCTGCTGTCCGGCGGCGTCGGTGGTCTGCGGCCGGTGATCAACGCCACCGGCGTGGTGCTGCACACCAACCTCGGCCGGGCCTCGCTGTCGGCGGCGGCCCGGCAGGCGGTGCAGGAAGCCGCCGGTCCCACGGACGTCGAACTCGACTTGCGCACCGGCGTACGGGCCAAGCGCGGACGGAGCGCGCTTGCGGCACTGCGGGAACGAGTGCCGTCGGCCGCTGCCGCACACGTCGTGAACAACGGTGCCGCCGCGTTGGTGCTGGTGGCCACCGCTCTCGCCGCCGACAAGGACATCGTCATCAGCCGGGGCGAGATGGTGGAGATCGGGGACGGTTTCCGCCTGCCGGACCTGCTGGTGTCCACCGGGGCACGGCTGCGGGAGGTAGGGACGACCAACCGTACGACCGTCGCCGACTACGCCGCCGCGATCGGCCCGGACACGGCCTTCGTGCTGAAAGTGCACCCGTCCAATTTCCGCGTCACCGGGTTCACGCGGGCGGCCGCGGTAGCGGATCTGGCGACTCTCGGTCCTCCGGTGGTGGTCGACATCGGCTCCGGGCTCCTCGCTCCGCACCCGCTGCTGCCCGAGGAACCCGACGCCCGGACCCAGCTGGGGGCCGGGGCGTCGCTCGTCACGGCGAGCGGCGACAAGTTGCTGGGCGGACCGCAGTGCGGACTGCTTCTCGGCCGGGAGGAACTGGTCCGGACCGTGTCCCGGCACCCGCTCGCCCGCGCCCTGCGCGTGGACAAGCTGACCCTGGCCGCGCTGGAGGCGACCCTGACCGGGCCCGAGACGCCGACCGCGGCGGCGCTGGCTGCCGATCCCGCCGAGCTGCTTCAGCGTGCCGAGCAGCTCGCCGCCTTGCTGGCCGCCGACGGCATCGACGTACGGGCCGTGGAGAGCGACGCCACGGTGGGCGGCGGTGGCGCCCCCGGGGTGACGCTGCCCAGCGCCGCCCTGTCCCTGCCCGAGCTCTACGCCACCGCTCTGCGGACCGGCCCGGTTCCCGTGGTGGGGCGGCTGGAGGCCGGCCGGTGCCTGCTGGATCTGCGGGCGGTGCCGCCGGAGGACGACGAGCGGCTCGCCGAGGCCGTGCGCCGAGCCGCGGAGAGGTAGGCGACATGCGGGTACTGGCCACCGCCGGGCACGTCGACCACGGAAAGTCGGCCCTGGTGCGGGCACTGACCGGGATGGAACCCGACCGGTTCGAGGAGGAGCGCCGCCGTGGCCTGACCCTCGATCTGGGGTTCGTGTGGACCGAGGCCGACGACTTCGACGGGCAGCGCATCGCCTTCGTGGACGTGCCCGGCCACGAGCGGTTCGTCGCCACCATGCTGGCCGGGGTCGGGCCCGTGCCCGCCGTGCTGTTCGTCGTGGCCGCCGACCAGGGCTGGCAGCAGCAGTCGCAGGAACACCTGGAGATCCTGGACGCCCTCGGAGTGCGGCACGGCGTCCTCGCCGTGACCCGCAGTGACCTGGCGGACCCCGAACCGGCGCGCGCCGACGCCGTCGAGCGGATGGCGGCCACCTCGCTCGGAACCGTGCCGTCCATCGCGGTGAGTTCCGTGACCGGTGCCGGACTCGACGAACTGCGCGGCGAACTGGCCCGGTTGGGCCGCTCGCTGCCCGTCCCGCCCGCCGACGCGGACGTACGGCTGTGGCTCGACCGTGCCTTCACCGTGCGCGGTCACGGCACGGTCGTCACCGGCACCCTGGGCGAGGGCACCCTGCGCGTCGGCGACCGGCTGACGGCGGGGGACGCCACCACCGGGCTGCGGGTGCGCGGGCTTCAGTGCCTGCACGAGGACGTCTTGGCCGTCAGCGGGGTGGCGCGCGTGGCTGTCGATGTGCACGGCCCCGCCGACACCGTCCTGGGCCGGGGCCAAGTACTGCTGCCCCCGGAGCGCTGGCTGCTCACCGGCCTGATCGACGTCCGGGTGGCCGGGACACCGACCCGGGACCTGCCCCGGACGGTCACCCTGCACATCGGTACCGCCGCCGTGCCGGTGACTGTACGCCCTTTCGGGAGTCCTGGGAGCCGTACGAGTCCTGCCCGGGTGACGCGTATGGGTCACGCTCGGGAAAGCCGAGGCGCTGTTGCTGCCAGCCGTACTCGTCGTGCTGCGTGGGACGCGGCCACGCGCCGGGCTCGGGGCGCTGGTACTCGGACGGGTACGCGGGACGGGCGGTGGGGAGCTGATCTGCGCGCGTAGGCGGAAGCTGGTCACCGGCCGGCCCGGGCAGCTGGTCGGCGCGGTGGCGGCCGTACCCCTCGTACCCGTCACGGTCCTGGCGGTCATAGGAGTCGCGCTCGGGACGGTCGTACTTGTCCCGCTCGGGACGGTCGTACCCGTCGCGGTCCGACCGGTCGTACCCGTCACGCTCAGGACGGCCGTACCCGTCACGGTCCGGACGGTCGTACCCCTCGCGGTCCTGGCGCGCGGCCGGGAGCTCGGGCTCCTCGTAGCGCGGCTGGGGGCGGGCCGGGGGCGCAGGCGCGGCGGGGGGCTCGCCCGCGGAGTCGTCGACGGTGATCGCGATCCGGATCGGGCGACCGCACTCGCGGCTCAGTGTCTCGCTGACGACCGGCGCCAGCCGACCCTCGAGTACGCCCTTCGCGAATTCGTTCGGTACGGCGAGCAGTGCGGTGTCCGCGACCAGCGCGAGCGGCTGGCAGCGCCGGATCCAGTGCTCGTCCTTCCCCTCGACCCCTTGGCCGCGGCCCTCCCCGAGGAGCTGCTCCAATACGCGTGGCCACACTGCGGCAAGATCGGCAGGTACGTCAGCCACAGGGCACGCTCTCTCACAGGTCCCACGAACGTGTGGTTCTGGGACGGCTCGGGATGTAAATCGGGTGGGGCAGGGATAAGGGAACGAATCGGAGTTCCGTCACGGTAGTCAGGGCGGCCGGTACGGTTCAAGTTGTTGTCCCCAGCCTGTGGACAAGTGTCTCCCGGCGACTCCTGGTTTGACCGGATGGCGTAGCCGCGCGTACCGTGACCAGGTCGAGTTGTCGATGGCTGCTGCCGCCTGCCTCCGATGGGCACAGATCATTTGGGTGATCGGTCAGCGGTGCACTCGGGCGTAACTGCGAGCTACTCGTGGGCGCACGGTGACAGCCAGGACGGCACCCCGCAACTACCGATTTCTTCTGGAGCCCCCGAGTGAGCAAGCGCACCTTCCAGCCGAACAACCGTCGTCGCGCGAAGACCCACGGCTTCCGCCTGCGGATGCGTACCCGTGCCGGTCGCGCGATTCTCGCGAACCGCCGCAGCAAGGGTCGCGCCAGCCTGTCCGCCTGATCTTGATCAGGTCATGACGTCGTGCTGCCTACCGAGCATCGGCTGAGGCGGCGCGAGGACTTCGCGACCGCGGTACGACGAGGGCGCCGGGCCGGACGCCCACTCCTCGTCGTCCACCTACGTAGCGGTTCCACGGACCCGCACGCGCCTGGGGAGAGCGCTCCCCCGACGCGTGCGGGTTTCGTCGTGAGCAAAGCAGTGGGTGGCGCGGTCGTGCGGAACAAAGTGAAGCGCAGGCTTCGCCACCTGATGCGCGAGCGAGTCGCCCAGCTGCCCCCCGGTAGCCTGGTAGTCGTACGAGCGCTGCCCGGATCGGGCGACGCCGACCATGCACAGCTGGCCCGAGACCTGGATGCCGCTCTCCAGCGGTTGCTGGGAGGGGGCGCGCGATGAAGTACCCGCTGCTGGCTCTGATCAAGCTCTATCAGTGGACGATCAGTCCGCTGCTCGGGCCGGTCTGCAAGTACTACCCGTCGTGCTCCCACTACGGCTTCACGGCCATCGACCGGCATGGTGCCATCAAGGGAACGGCACTCACGGCCTGGCGCATCCTGCGATGCAATCCGTGGTCGCTGGGTGGTGTGGACCACGTTCCGCCGCGTAAGCGCCCGCGGTGGCACGAAATGCTGCGTAACGCGTGGCGTGCACGCAAGGGCGGGCCCTCCGCCGCCGGACCGGCCACCGGGGGACAGACTTCTCCCACAAGTCCGTCCAGTCCTTCGGGCCCGGCCGCAGAGACACCGTCCCATGCCCAAGGAGCATGATTAGTGGACACGATTGCCAGCCTCTTCAGCTTTATCACCACACCCGTCTCCTGGGTCATCGTCCAGTTCCACTCGGTGTACGGCGCCATGTTCGGCCCCGACACCGGTTGGGCCTGGGGCCTGTCGATCGTGTCCCTGGTGATCCTGATCCGTATCTGCCTCATCCCGCTCTTCGTGAAGCAGATCAAGTCGACTCGGGCCATGCAGACGCTGCAGCCCGAGATGAAGAAGATCCAAGAGCGCTACAAGAACGACAAGCAGCGTCAGTCCGAAGAGATGATGAAGCTGTACAAGGAGACGGGCACCAACCCGCTCTCCTCGTGCCTTCCCATCCTGGCCCAGTCCCCGTTCTTCTTCGCCCTGTACCACGTGCTCAACAGCATCGCGACGGGCGACACCATCGGTGTGATCAACCAGAGCCTGCTGCAGAGCGCGCAGAAGGCGCACATCGTCGGGGCTCCGCTGGCCGCGAAGTTCACCGACAGCGCGTCGAAGGTGGAAGCGCTCGGTGCCTCCCTCACCGACGTCCGTGTGGTCACCGCCATCATGATCGTCCTGATGTCGGCGTCGCAGTTCTTCACCCAGCGCCAGCTGATGACGAAGAACGTCGACACCACGGTGAAGACCCCGTTCATGCAGCAGCAGAAGATGCTGATGTACGTCTTCCCGGTGATGTTCGCCGTCTTCGGCATCAACTTCCCGGTCGGTGTCCTCGTCTACTGGCTGACCACCAACGTGTGGACCATGGGCCAGCAGATGTACGTGATCCACAACAACCCGACTCCGGGTTCCAAGGCCCAGGCCTCGTACCTCGACCGCCTGACCAAGCACGTCGCGCAGCACGACAAGGTCAGCAAGCGCCGCGACCGGGTCATCGTCAAGGCGATCGTCGCCAAGGGCCGTGACCGCAACGAGTTCGAGCGCAAGTTCATCAACGGCCTGAGCAAGGCCGGCCTCGCCGCCCAGCCCGACGGCACCGTGGTCAAGAGCGACGCCGCGGCCGCGGCCCAGGCCGAGGACGGTACGCCGACCATCGCCGGCGGTACCCCGAAGCGTCAGCAGCCCAAGCGGCAGAGCAAGTCGCAGCGGCAGCACGGCGGCGCCAAGGTGGCCGGTGAGACCGACGAGCCGAAGACGTCGCTGACCAAGTCCGACGAGCCCGAGGACGCCAAGCCCGCCCCCGCTGCCAAGAAGGGCGGCGCGAAGCCCGCCGGCGGTACTCGCAGCAAGGCCCAGTCCGGACAGCGCAAGGGCCCGCAGCGGCCCAAGTCCCCGTCCAAGAAGTAAGAAGGAGTCCATCCCGTGACGGAAGGCACCACCTCCGCCGCTGCCGAGGGTGCAGACACCCTGACTCGCCTGGAGCAGGAAGGCGAGATCGCGGCGGACTACCTGGAGGGTCTGCTCGATATCGCCGACCTCGACGGTGATATCGACATGGACGTCGAGGCCGACCGTGCCTCCGTCTCGATCATCAGCGACTCGAGCGGCCGTGATCTGCAGAAGCTGGTCGGCCGTGACGGCGAGGTACTGGAGGCGCTCCAGGAGCTCACCCGTCTGGCCGTGCACCGGGAGACCGGTGACCGCAGCCGTCTGATGCTCGACATCGCGGGGTACCGCGCACAGAAGCGCTCCGAGCTGTCCGAGCTGGGCGCCAAGGCCGCCGCGGAGGCCAAGAGCAGCGGTGAGGCCGTGAAGCTGAAGCCGATGTCGCCGTTCGAGCGCAAGGTCGTGCACGACGCAGTCAAGGCCGCGGGCCTGCGCAGCGAGTCCGAGGGCGAGGAGCCGGAGCGCTTCGTCGTCGTGCTGCCCGCCTGATCGGCCCCTAGGTTCCTCGGCCCCGTCTGTTGCGCAGGCGGGGCCGAACTTTGTCAGCCTGATAGTTCTGGTGGTTCTGGTGTCGGCGCCGGGTGCGCTGACGCGGTACGGAAGGACGGTCCCCCGTGACGGAGGCAGCGGAGCTTCCCCCCGCGCCCGAGCAGGCGCGCGAGGTGTTCGGTGATCGCTTCGCGGATGCGGTGCGGTACGCCGAGCTGCTTGCTGAGGCCGGTGTGCAGCGCGGCCTCATCGGCCCGCGTGAGGTGCCTCGCCTGTGGGAGCGGCACCTGCTGAACTGTGCGGTGCTCTCGGAGGTCGTGCCCGTCGCCGACGAAGTGGAGGAGGAGGTCCGCCGTCAGGTCCCCGAGTACGCCCGGCCCGCCGACGGCACGTACCGCCAGAACCTGCGGTCCGGGGTGGTGCAGGCGCTGACCCTGTTCGTCGACCACATCGCCGATCCGCGCGACGACGGGGGCGCGATCGCGGCGACGTACTACGAACTCGGGCGGGGTGAGGCCCTGGAGGGCCGCAGCCTGGACGCGCTGCAGTCCGCGCTGCGGGTCGGCGGTATGCGCGCCTGGCGGCTGATGGGCCGGACCGCGGAGGAACTCGGGCTGGACTCCACGGTCGTGGCCGGGCTCGGGGAACTGGCGTTCCGGACCGTGCACGAGGTCGCGCAGGCGGCCGCTTCCGGGTACGCCGAGGCCCAGCTGCGCAGCTCCGACGAGTTGGAGCGGCGCCGCAAGCGCCTGCTGGAGCGGCTCCTGGAGGACGGGCCGGTGGCGCTGGAGGCCGTGCAGGACCTGGCCCACGGCGCGCGCTGGCCCGTGCCGCGCACGGTCGCCGTCGTGGCGCTCGCGGCGGCGCCGGACCGGCGGGAGGAGGACCGTCCGCTGGCGGCGGCGGGCGCGCTGGTGGACATGGGGTGCCGTCCGCCGCGCATGCTGGTGCCCGACCCGGACGGCTCCGGCGGCATC
>NZ_JBEXSH010000295.1:0-9564 GCF_040613555.1 Streptomyces sp. NPDC006265 | reverse complement strand
TTCGTAGAGGAGCAGAGTGCCGCCGCAGGCGTGGGTCCCGACGATGGTCAGCGGGCCCATGATCCAGCCCATGTCGGTGATCCAGCAGAAGGTGCTCCAGCAGGAGGGCATCTTCGCCGGCGTCTCCACGGGCGCCGCGCTGCACGCCGCGATCGGCCTCGGCAAGAAGGCCGTCAAGGCCGGGGAGTCCGCCGACATCGTCTTCGTCGTCGCCGACGGTGGCTGGAAGTACCTCTCGACGGGCGTCTACACGGCGGCCACCACGGAGGAGGCCATCGACACGCTCCAGGGCCAGCTCTGGGCGTAGCCGGTGCCGGGCACCGACACGACGAAGGGCCGGAGTCACGCCGACTCCGGCCCTTCACGCGGAGTCACGGCCTTGGTCCTTCGCGCGTGCTCAGCCCGCCAGGTACCGCACCTGGTCCCACAGCGCCGGATCCACCACGCCGACCCGCCGCCGGAAGCCCCACACCGGGACCTCCCGCAGCTCGTGTGTCTCCAGGAAGCTCGCGCGGCCCTCGGTGTCACCGACCGAGCCCGGGGGCAACGGGATCACCCCGGTCCGCTCGTCGCGGAAGCGGGTGGTGATCTTCGCGACCGTCGCCCGCTCCCCGCGCACCGCCAGTACCAGACAGGGCCGGTCCTTCGTTCGGGTCTCGTCCTCGTAGGGCACGTCCGCCCACCAGATCTCCGCCGGCTGCGGCCGGCTCTCCGGCGCGGAGGCCGGTGCCGCGGTCCGCATCCGCCGGGCCGACGGCCGGCGCCCCCGGCCCCAGCCGTCGACGAGCGTGGCGATGAGCGCGAGCAGCACCACCGCGGCGAGCGCCAGCCACCAGGACGTGTCCATACTGAGACGTTACCGGCGCGGTCCCCGCCACGCGCCCCCCTCACGAGGATCACCCCCCCGGCCCTGCCAGCCGAACCGGTGACACCACAGGTGAGTTCGCCCACAACAGGCCTTGGTGTAGGAGCTACCGGAGGTTTTGCGCCTTACGCTCGACGGACCGCACGACCCCCGACGCCCCTCTCAGACATTCCCGCCAGCGGAGGTTTCTGCCTCATGAAGCTCACCGTCGTCGGCTGCTCGGGGTCGTTCCCTTCCGCGGAATCGGCCTGCTCGAGCTACCTCGTCGAGGCCGACGGCTTCCGGCTGCTTCTCGACATGGGCAACGGTGCCCTGGGCGAGCTGCAGCGCCACTGCGGTCTCTACGACCTCGACGCTGTCTTCCTCAGCCACCTGCACGCCGACCACTGCATCGACATGTGCGCGTACTTCGTCGCGCGCTACTACCGCCACGACGGCGGCCGCTGCGATCCACTCCCCGTCTTCGGCCCCGAAGGCACGGAGCATCGGCTGACCACCGCCTACGCGGACACCCCCTCGGCCTCCTCCATGAGCGAGGTCTTCGACTTCCACACGGTCAAGCCGTCCACCTTCGAGCTCGGCCCGTTCACGGTGCACACCGAGCGGGTGGCCCACCCGGTGGAGGCGTACGGCATCCGCATCGAGCACGGCGGCAGAGTCCTGACGTACTCCGGCGACACCGGGGTGAGCCCCGCGCTGGACGAACTCGCCCGGGACGCCGACCTGTTCCTGTGCGAGGCCGCGTTCACGCACGGCAAGGAGAAGATCCCCGACCTGCACCTCAACGGCCGCGAGGCGGGTGAGACGGCGGCCCGGGCCGGTGCCCGCCGCCTGGTCCTCACCCACATTCCGCCGTGGACGGACCCCCAGGTCAATGTCGTCGACGCCCGCGAGGTGTACGACGGTCCGGTGGACCTCGCCGCACCCCGGCAGACGTACGAGATCTGAGCGCCCGCGCACACGAAGGCCCCGGAACCGATCGCCGATCGGTTCCGGGGCCTTCGGCGTCAGCGGACTACTTCGCCTCCGCCTTCTGCAGCTCGGCGAGTTCCTCGTCGGACTCGCGGCCCGGCGTGGGGAGGTTGAACTTGATGATCGCGAAGCGGAACACCGCGTAGTAGACCGCCGCGAAGCACAGGCCGACCATGGCCAGACCCCACGGGTTGGTCGCGATGCCCAGGTTCAGGAAGAAGTCCACCGCGCCGGCCGAGAAGCCGAAGCCGTCCTTCATTCCCAGCGCCCAGGTCAGCGCCATCGAGACGCCGGTGAGCACCGCGTGGATCGCGTACAGCACCGGGGCGATGAACATGAAGGTGAACTCGATCGGCTCGGTGACGCCCGTGACGAACGAGGTCAGCGCGAGCGACAGCATCATGCCGCCGACTATCTTGCGGCGCTCGGGCCGGGCGCAGTGCACGATCGCGAGGCAGGCGGCCGGCAGGGCGAACATCATGATCGGGAAGAAGCCGGTCATGAACTGTCCGGCGCTCGGGTCACCGGCCAGGAACCGGGCGATGTCGCCGCTCTTGTCCTCGTAGGTGCCGGCCTGGAACCAGGGGAAGGAGTTCAGCAGGTGGTGCATGCCGATCGGGATCAGCGCACGGTTGGCGACACCGAAGATGCCCGCGCCGACCGCCCCGGAGCCCACCAGCCACTCGCCGAAGTTGTGCAGTGCCGTGCCGAGGACCGGCCAGATGTAACCGAAGACGATGCCGATGACCAGACCCGCGAAGGCGGACAGGATCGGAACCAGGCGGCGGCCGCCGAAGAAGCCCGCCCAGTCCGGCAGCTTGGTCCGGTAGAACTTCTGGTAGAGCAGGGCCACGCCTATGCCCATGACCACACCGCCGAGGACCTTGGCGTCCACGGGAGCGTCGACCATGACGACCTTGCCGTCGACCGCCGTGGCGACCTTCGGCAGGTTCTTGTCGGTGAACGTGGCCAGCACGTTCTTGAAGACCAGGTAACCGACCACGGCCGCCAGCGCCGTTGAACCGTCCGACTTCTTGGCGAAGCCGATCGCGATGCCCACCGCGAACAGCAGCGCCATGTTGTCGAGGATCGCGTTGCCGCCGGCCGCCATGAAGCCCGCGATCTTGGTGATGAACCCGGGGAACGACTCGCGACCGAGCATGTCGGTGTTGCCGAGGCGGACCAGCAGGGCGGCGGCGGGCAGCACGGCGACGGGCAGCATCAGGCTGCGGCCGATGCGCTGCATGACGGCCATGACGGCCGACCCCTTCTTCGGGCTCGCGGGCGCGGCTGTGGCTGTGGACATGAACTTCCTCCAGGGGGCACGGCGCCGCCCAGGGAGAAATCAGCGGGGGACGGCGGCGTCTCAAAGAAAGGGGAACGCGGACAACCCCGCGCGACCTCCACCACTGAGTGGTGTAGACCAGTTGTAGCACGGCAGGCCGAACGAGTGGAACCCGCCAATTCCGCCCTTTGTGACGATCATGATCGGAGTGCCCGGCCACGGCCGCGCCGCCGGATTCCCTTCGATGGTGCAGTCGATCAGACCGCCGGGAAGCCGACGAGGCGCAGCCGCGGGCATGCGCGGAGTCCGGTGACTTCAGGCGGAGACTTTGTCGAGAGGCGGGCTCGTGGTGTAGACCAGTCGTTCGACGGTCGCGCGAACGTGGCGTCATCATGCGGCACACGCCATGATGCGGCGCACGCCATCATTCGGCACACACGATCTGGCCGCTCGCGAAGAGGGGCCGGCTGTGGGTTACTGCGACAAAGCGGTTCGGATCAGGGAGAACGAACATGGCCACCAAGGCTGAGAAGATCGTTGCCGGGCTCGGCGGCATCGACAACATCGAAGAGGTCGAAGGCTGCATCACCCGCCTGCGCACCGAGGTCGTGGACCCCGCCAAGGTCGACGAGACCGCCCTGAAGGCCGCCGGCGCCCACGGCGTCGTCAAGATGGGCAGCGCGATCCAGGTCGTCATCGGCACCGACGCCGACCCCATCGCAGCGGAGATCGAAGACATGATGTGAAGGGCGGGGATCGTCCCGGGCTTCACCCTCTGACGGACCCCTGAGGTCAGCTGTGCGCGCGGGCCCCTCCCCACCGGGAAGGGGCCCCTCCGCACGTACGGATAGGCTCAGCCGCATGTCTCGAATCGACGGCCGCACCCCCCAGCAGCTCCGCCCCATCACCATCGAGCGCGGCTGGAGCAAGCACGCCGAAGGCTCCGTCCTCGTCTCCTTCGGCGACACCAAGGTCTTCTGCACCGCCTCCGTCACCGAAGGCGTCCCGCGCTGGCGCAAGGGCAGCGGCGAAGGCTGGGTCACCGCCGAATACTCCATGCTGCCCCGCGCCACCAACACCCGCGTCGACCGCGAGTCCGTCAAGGGCCGCATCGGCGGCCGCACCCACGAGATCAGCCGCCTCATCGGCCGCTCCCTGCGTGCCGTCATCGACTACAAGGCCCTCGGCGAGAACACCATCGTCCTCGACTGTGACGTCCTCCAGGCCGACGGCGGCACCCGCACCGCGGCCATCACCGGCGCCTACGTCGCACTGGCCGACGCCGTTGCCTGGGCCCAGGGCAGGAAGCTCATCAAGGCCGGCCGCAAGCCCCTCACCGGCACCGTCTCCGCCGTCTCCGTCGGCATCGTCGGCGGCGTTCCCCTCCTCGACCTCTGCTACGAGGAAGACGTCAAGGCCGACACCGACATGAACGTCGTCTGCACCGGCGACGGCCGCTTCGTCGAGGTCCAGGGCACCGCCGAAGCCGAACCCTTCGCCCGCGACGAACTCAACGCGCTCCTCGACCTCGCCGTGGCCGGCTGCGACGAACTCGCCGCCCACCAGCGCACCGCGCTCGACGCCGTCCTCGGAAAGCAACCCGAAAAGTAAACGGCACACCAAGAGAGGTGCTCGGCACGGGCAACCGCGCCGAGCACACTCGCGTCTCAAGGAGTACGGGCGCACGGCTCATCCCTGTGCGCCCGGCCAGCCGCGCGGGCCCGACCGGCCCGACCGAACGAGAGGGACCGCTCCATGGCCGCGAGCCGCCGACGCCGCACCGCAGCCGTCGCCGCCACCCTGGCGGCCGTCGCGCTGACCGCCGGACTCACCACCGGCTGCGCCGCCGTCGACAAGGCGCTGGACTGCGTCCAGACCGCCGACGCCATCGCCGACAGCGTCACGGAACTCCAGCAGGCGGTCGACGGCGCGGCCGACGACCCGACGCAGCTCGACGAGTCCCTCGACTCCATCGACCAGAGCCTCGGCGAGATCGGCGACAAGACCGACAACGCGGATGTCAGCAAGGCCGTCGACGACCTCAACAAGGCCGTCGACAACGTCCGCACCTCGATCAAGAACGGCGACGAGACGCCCGACATCAGCCCGGTCACGGACGCGGCGGGCGAACTGACGAAGGTCTGCACGCCGTGAGCTGCGCCGGCTGAACCGACTGCGGCCTCTCGTGTGCCGGGTTGCACGGGAGGCCGTCCGCGGGTCGTCGTGGTCGCTCGCGCAGTTCCCCGCGCCCCTGAAAGGGCATGGGACGACTGGTCATCGGGGGGCAATACTGTTGTCGCCATGACCCGCCTGATCCTCGCCACCCGCAACGCCGGAAAGATCACCGAACTTCGCGCGATCCTCGCCGAAGCCGGACTGCCCCACGAACTCGTCGGAGCCGACGCCTACCCGGACATCCCCGACGTCAAGGAAACCGGCGTCACCTTCGCGGAGAACGCGCTCCTCAAGGCCCACGCCCTGGCCCGGGCGACGGGCCTCCCGGCCGTCGCCGACGACTCCGGCCTCTGCGTCGACGTCCTCAACGGCGCGCCCGGCATCTTCTCCGCCCGCTGGTCCGGCCGCCACGGCGACGACCAGGCCAACCTGGACCTCCTGCTCGCTCAGCTCTCGGACATCGTGGACGAACACCGCGGCGCCCACTTCGCCTGCGCGGCGGCGCTCGCCCTGCCGGACGGCACGGAGCGGGTCGTGGAGGGACAGCTGCGGGGAGTGCTGCGCCACGAGCCGTCCGGCACGGGCGGCTTCGGCTACGACCCGATCCTCCAGCCGGAGGGCGAGCTGCGCACCTGCGCGGAGTTGACCCCCCAGGAGAAGAACGCGATCAGCCACCGAGGGAAGGCGTTCAGGGCGTTGGTGCCGGTGGTGGGGGAGCTGCTGGGCTGAGCGGTGTGATCGCCTACGCCGAGGGGCGCGGCACCGTGCAGGTGCTGCGCCCCAGTTGGCGGTGGGCCCGGTGGGACTCGAACCCACGACACACCGGACCTAAACCGGCGCCCTCTTGCCAGCTGGGGTACGGGCCCATCGCGGTTACTGTACTGGGCCGGAAGCGGTGGCGGAGCGGCGAGGTCGCGAGTGGGTCTGCGCCTGACTGTGGCAGGAGGGGCAGAGGTATCGCAGGTTCTCGATCCGGTTGTTCAGCCGATCGCCGTCGATGTGGTCGATCTCCAGCACGAGTCTCCTGCCCTGCCAGCTCTCCCCGGTGCCGCACTCGCTGCATACATGGGGCACGCCGAGGTCGTCCAGTGCCCGCCTGAGGAGGGCCGTCTGCGTGCGTGGAGAACCGGGCCCGTGTTTCATCAGGGTCTGGTCCGCAGACCTGCGACGCGGGGAGGGCGTGCCCCGGAAATGGCCTTGCCCGGTGAAGTGGTCGGTCGACAGGCCATAGAACTCGATGCTGCGTTTGGCCTTCGTCCGCCCGGAACCACCAAGTGTGGAGAGACCGAGCATGCGCAGCACTCCGGACAGGCTGTGGGACGCGGCGACGGCTCGTGTGATGTCTTCACGCGGGAAGAGCGCCCCTGAGCGATTGCTGCGCCCTCCGGTGAAGTGCGAGGTGTCGATACCGAAGGCATCCAGCCGCCTTCTGATGTAGCCATACGGGCTGTCACGTGGAGAAAGCCCCATGTACTGCACCATCTCCCTGATGCTGTTCGACTGGGCGGCGGCTTCTCGCAGGAGTTGTTCAGGGTAGCTGCGTCGTTCGCGCTCCGGCAGAGGCTCCTCACGGAAGTGCGAGACATCGATGCCGTAGTGCTGCAGTCGCTTGCTGAGGTAACCGCGGGGGCCACTCCCCATCGGGGCGTGCAGTCTGCGCATCAGGTCGACCATGCTGGCGGCTTCGGCGGCCGTCCGGGTCAGCAGCTCTCGTGTGTACCTCGGTGCGCTCACGGGGCCGCCCTCCGCCTGCGTCCCCGGTATGTGTCCGTGGTTGCATGGCAGTTGGGGCAGAGCAGTTGGAGGTTTCCCGGGCGGTTGTCCCACCAGTCGCCATTGACGTGGTCGACCTCCAGCCGGAGGGGCTTGCCGTTCCATCTGGGGCCGGTACCGCACATGGCGCATCTCTCCGGGACTCCGATGCGGAGCAACTGCCGGAGCAGCCGATTTCCCGGGATCCTGCCGGCCTGTGGTGTCCCGAGGCTCAGCAGATCGCCGCGGGATCTTGACCTGCGCGGTGGCGTCACGAAGTGGGAGGTGTCGATGTCCAGGGCCGCGATACGGCGGCTGATGTGTGCGTGGTTGCCGCCGACCGGGCTGATGTCCAGACGGCGAAGTACCTCCTTGACGCTGGAGGACACCGCCACCACCTCGCGGAGCGTCTGCTCGGTGTGGCGTGCCCACCGGGTCGGGAAGTGGGAGACATCCACCCCGGCTTCGGCCATCTTCCGGCGCAGATAGCGTCTGCTGCCAGGTGTGGGTGCGCCCCCGCACCATCGAACGGCGTCGTCCCAATTCGCTGTCACCCGTGCTGCTTCCTCGATCAACTCGTGGGTGTACCTGGCCCCCATCAATCACCCCTCCGTCCCGACCACCCGTTCGTGGTCTCGCACGGAGTAACGAACCGTTTATCGGACAGGCACGCCCGATACGCGGGCGGAATGCGGAGCGGCTCGTACCGGGCCTCACCGGTACGAGCCGCTCGCAGAGGAAACAGCGGGGTCTCAGACCCCCAGGTCCTTGATGATCTTGGCCACGTGCCCCGTCGCCTTGACGTTGTACAGGGCGCGTTCGACGTTGCCCTCCTCGTCCACGACGATCGTGGAGCGGATGACGCCGACCACCGTCTTGCCGTAGAGCTTCTTCTCGCCGAAGGCGCCGTAGGACTCCAGGACCTGCTTGTCCGGGTCGCCGAGCAGCGTGACTTTCAGCGACTCCTTGTCGCGGAACTTGGCCAGCTTCTCCGGCTTGTCGGGGGAGATGCCGATGACGTCGTAGCCGGCGCCCGCCAGCAGCTCCAGGTTGTCCGTGAAGTCGCAGGCCTGCTTGGTGCAGCCGGGCGTGAGGGCGGCCGGGTAGAAGTACACGATGACCTTGCGGCCCTTGTGGTCCGACAGGGACACCTCGGTGCCGTCGGCGTCGGGCAGGGTGAACGCGGGGGCCGGGTCCCCCGGCTGGAGTCGCTCGCTCATCAGGCCAGGGTAACCGGGGGTCGAGGCAGTGCGATGAGCCGTGGAGCTGACAGACTGTCCGGCACAGGCTTCACACCGACTTCGAAAGGCGACACGGTGGCGGACACGGCGGACACCAGGACCCCGGCGCAGATCGAGGCGGACATCAGGCGCCGCCGCGCGACCCTGGCCGAGACCCTCGACGAGATCGGCGTGCGGGTGCACCCGAAGACGATCGTCGGGGATGCCAAGGCCAAGGTCGCTTCCAACATCGACCACACCCTGGGACGGGCCTATGTGGGGGTCAACCGGGCCGTCACCGATGTGCGCGCCCGGTTCGTGGACGAGGAGGGGGCGCCTCGGCTGGAGCGGGTCGTGCCCGTCGCGCTCGTCGTCGTGGGCGTGGTCGGGCTGCTCGCGGTCAGCACGCGGCGCCGCAAGGGCTGACCCGACTGCGTGCTTTTGCGGGGAAGACAGGTAGGTTTCAGGGCGTGAGCGCCAAGAGAAACGAGCACAGTACCCATCCGGACAAGCTGCCCATCCGGATGCTGCACGACCGCGTACTCGTGCGGCAGGACACCAGCGAGGGCGAGCGGCGTTCCGGCGGCGGCATCCTGATCCCCGCCACGGCCGCGGTCGGCCGGCGGCTGGCGTGGGCCGAGGTCGTCGCGGTGGGGCAGAACGTGCGGACCGTGGAGACCGGCGACCGGGTGCTGTACGACCCTGAGGACCGTGCCGAGGTCGAGGTGCGGGGGATCGCGTACGTGCTCATGCGCGAGCGTGATCTGCACGCCGTCGCCGCGGACCGGTTCGAGGGCGCCGAGGACTCGACCGGCCTGTACCTGTAGGACCGGCGACAGCCATACGGAAAGGGGCCGGTGACCCTGGTCACCGGCCCCTTTCCGTGCCGTGCGGCTTTGCTACGTTGGAGGAACCCCCGACGAGACGCGCCGTACCGGGATCAAGGCAAAGACGACGCACCGACACCGTCAGCCCGTTTCCCGGAAGGCGCCCGTCATGGCCTGGGTTCTGCTCGTCGTCGCCGGTCTGCTCGAGGTGGGGTGGTCCGTCGGCATGAAGTACACCGACGGCTTCACGCGCCCGCTGCCCAGTGTGCTCACGGGCGCCGGCATCGTCGCCGGCATGCTGCTGCTGTCGCAGGCCGCCAAGACCCTGCCCATCGGTACCGCCTACGGCGTGTGGGTGGGGATCGGCGCGGCCGGGGCGGCGGTGTTCGGTATGGCGGTGCTGGGTGAGCCGGCGACCGCCGCCCGGATCTTCTTCGTGTGCCTGCTGCTGGTCGCCGTGGTGGGGCT
>NZ_JBEXSH010000294.1:0-9584 GCF_040613555.1 Streptomyces sp. NPDC006265 | reverse complement strand
GGGGCGAGCAGCGCGGCGCCGCCATCCGGCTTCTGCGGGGTGGCGGCCCGGCCCGGCCTACAGGACGGCGACGGGCGCCACCGGAGAGCCGGTCGCCCCGGTGAACGGCTCGGGGGTCGCGGTCAGCAGGAACGCATAGCGGCCCGCTTCTCCACAGACTGTGGACAACTTTTCGAGATTCCAGTTCTGGCCTTGTGGCATGCCCATTTCCACGAGGTCGAGGGCGTGCACCGGCAGCCAGAGATCCTCCACCTCCGGCGGGAACACCTCGAAGGTCAGCGTGTCGTTGGCGACCGCCGCCACATCGCGCGCGTGGAACCACTCCGGCGTGCGGATCGACAGCCCCGGTGACGGATACGCGTAGCCGTGCCGGTCCCCGGCCAGGCAGGCCTGGATCTGTCCGGTCCGTACGAGCACGATGTCACCGGCCCGCACCCGTGTGCCGGCCAGTTCCTCGGCGGCGCCCAGGTCCTCGGGCGTGACGGCGTACCCACCGTCGAGCCGGTCCGTGCCCCGGGCCCGGGCGACGTCCAGCAGCACCCCGCGCGAGACGACGTGCCGGACCGTGCCGATGCCGCTGAACCCGGCGCCGCCGTGCGCGGTGACGGTGTGCGCGGAGCGGCCGTTGTAGAGCCGGCCCGAATGCGAGACATGGGGGAGGGCGTCCCAGTGGGTGGCCGCCTGGAGCCCCATGGTCACGACGTCGTCGCTGCACGCGACCGTGCCCGGGCCGAAGATCTCCTGGTTGATCTGCACCATGGTGTGCAGGGGGTTGACCCGGCCGGGGATCACGCCGGTCTGCACGCCGTCCTGCTGGAGAGGCAGCGCCAGCGGGACACGGTGGCCGGTGCGGACGGTCGTCGCGGCCTGCCTGACGACCTCGTCGGTGATCAGGTTCAGCGTGCCGATCTCGTCGTCGGATCCCCAACGCCCCCAGTTGTTCACGCGCTTGGCGATGTCGTGGAACGCGTCCGGCAGTGACATGGGTCCTCCCCGGGGCTTGCCCTCCCGCATCTGACGGGTCGTAGAATTCGGGAATCGCGAATCTAACGGTCCGTCAGATATCGTGGGACGGGAAGGGGCCGGGCGTGGGGAACTTCTTGGCAGGCAAGGTCGTCGCCGTCACGGGGGCGGGCCGGGGCATCGGCCGGGCGGTCGCGCTCGCGGCGGCCGCCGAGGGAGCGAAGGTCGTGGTCAACGACTACGGCGTCGCCATCGACGGTGCCTCACCGGCGAGCGAGATCGCCGAGGCCGTCGTCAAGGAGATCGAGACGGCGGGCGGGGAGGCGGTGGCCGTCGCCGACGACATTTCCACGATGGCGGGCGGGCAGCGGGTCGTGGACATGGCGCTGGCGTCGTACGGGCGACTGGACGGGGTGGTCTGCGTGGCCGGGATCCTGCGCGAGCGGATGCTGTTCAACATGACCGAGGAGGAGTGGGACCCGGTCGTCGCGACGCATCTGAAGGGCACGTTCACGGTGTTCCGGGCCGCATCCGCGGTGATGCGCGGGCAGCGGTCCGGGACGCTGATCGGCTTCACCAGCGGCAACCACCAGGGGTCGGTGTCGCAGGCCAACTACAGCGCCGCGAAGGGCGGGATCATCTCGCTGGTGCGCAGCGCGGCGCTCGGGCTGCACAAGTACGGCGTGACCGCGAACGCGGTGGCGCCGGTCGCGCGGACCCGGATGTCGGCGGGAGTGCCGCTGGAACTGGCGGAGATCGGGGAGCCGGAGGATGTCGCCGCGCTGGTGGTGTACCTGCTGTCCGACGCGGCCTCCCGGGAGGGGATCACCGGGCAGGTCTACACGGTCGCCGGGGCGAAGATCGCGGTGTGGGCGCAGCCGCGGGAGCTGCGTGCGGCGTATGCCCCCGGCGGGTGGACCGTGGAGGGGATCGCGGAGTCTCTGCCCGGGTCGGTGGGGGTGGATCCGATGCCGTTGTTGGAGCGGGTGCGGGAGATGGAGAGGGCGGCGGGTCGGGGGGAGCGGCCGAACGCCCGGTGACTCGGGGGTGGGGGTCTTTGTGGCGGTGCGGGTGGAGTGGGGGGCTGGTCGCGCCCACGCGGCGGAGCCGCACATCGATACAGCCCCGCGCCCCTTCAGGACGTTGGTCCGCGGGCAGTCGTGCCGCCTGGGGTGGCACGGGTGGGCGCGGGCTGCACCCCGCAGCGCCGGGTTGCGCACTCGCCCCGTCTCGGCTCCACCATCCAGTCACTTCGATCCAAGGCGGCGATCGTGGACTTCGGATTCACTCGAGAGGACCAGGACTTCCGTGAGGAAGCCCGGGCCTGGCTTGCCGAGCACGTCAAGGGCGAGACGGACCAACGCGTTTGGGAGCGCACCCTCGGGGCGGCCGGGTGGATCGGGCTCGGGTGGGGCGGGGACGGGTACGGGAATCGCAGGGCCACCCTCACCCAGCAGGTCGTCTGGGCCGAGGAGTACGCGCGGTCGGGGGCGCCGCCGCGCTCCGGGCACATCGGGGAGAACCTGCTCGCGCCCACGCTCCTCGCCCACGGCAGTGACGAGCAGAGGGCGAGGTTCCTGCCGCCGATCGCCGCCGGTGCGCAACTCTGGTGCCAGGGCTACAGCGAGCCCGGCGCCGGGTCGGATCTGGCCGGTGTCCGTACCGCGGCCGTGCGCGAGCCGGGCGGCCGTACGTACCGGGTGACCGGGCAGAAGATCTGGACGTCGCTCGCCCGCGAGGCGGACTGGTGCTTCGTGCTGGCCAGGACCGAACCCGGCTCGGTGCGGCACCACGGGCTGACCTTCCTGCTCGCCCCCATGGACCAGCCCGGCCGGATCGAGGTCCGCCCCATCCGCCAGATGACGGGCACCAGCGACTTCAACGAGGTCTTCTTCGACGGCGCGCACGCCGAGCACGTCGTCGGCGGCGAGGGCAACGGCTGGCGTGTCGCCATGAGTCTGCTCGGGTTCGAACGGGGCGTGTCCACACTGGCCCAGCAGATCGGGTTCGCCGAGGAACTGGACGTTGTGGTGCGGGCGGCCGTGGAGTCGGGCGCGGTGCACGACCCCGTCGTACGGGAGCGGCTCGTGCGGCAGTGGGCCGAGCTGCGGACGATGCGCTGGAACGCCCTGCGCACGCTGGGAGGTTCCGGTGACGCGGGCGCCCCGAGCGTGGCCAAGCTGCTGTGGGCCGGCTGGCACCAGCGGCTCGGGGAGCTGGCGGTACTGGTGCGGGGAGCGGCGGCAGGGGTGGGCCCCGCCGACTGGTCGGCCTCGGCGCCGTACGAACTGGACACCGCGCAGCACCTGTTCCTCTTCTCGCGAGCCGACACGATCTACGGCGGCTCGGACCAGATCCAGCGCACGATCATCGCCGAGCGCGTGCTCGGCCTGCCCAGGGAGCCCAAGGGGGCCGTGTGATGCGAGGCGTGATCTTCGACGGGAAGCAGGTCCGGGTCGTGACGGACCTGGAGGTGCGGGAGCCGGGACCGGGCGAGGTGCGGGTGGCCATCTCGGCGGCCGGGCTGTGCCACAGCGATCTGTCGGTGGTGGACGGGACCATACCCTTCCCCGTGCCCGTGGTGCTGGGCCATGAGGGGGCCGGTGTCGTGGAGGCGGTGGGTGGCGGCGTCACCCATGTCGCGCCCGGTGACCATGTGGCGCTGTCCACCCTGGCGAACTGCGGGACGTGCGCGGAGTGCGACCGGGGCCGGCCGACCATGTGCCGGCAGGCCATCGGGCGCCCGGGCCGGCCGTTCGGCCACGAGGGCTCGCCGGTGCACCAGTTCGCGTCCAACTCGGCGTTCGCCGAGCGCACGGTCGTCAAGGCCGTCCAGGCGGTCCGGATCCCCGACGACATCCCGCCGGCCTCGGCGGCGCTGATCGGATGCGGAGTGCTGACGGGGGTGGGCGCCGTACTGAACCGGGCGCGGGTGGACCGGGGTGACAGCGTCCTGGTCATCGGGGCGGGCGGCATCGGCCTGAACGTGCTCCAGGGGGCGCGGCTCGCGGGCGCCGGGCGGATCGTGGCCGTCGACGCCAACCCGGCCAAGGAGGAGATGGCACGCCGGTTCGGCGCGACCGACTTCCTCACCTCGGCCGAGGGCGTGCGCGATCTGCTGCCCCCGGGCGTGGACCACGCCTTCGAGTGCGTCGGCCGTGTGGAGCTGATCCGCCAGGCCATCGACTCTTTGGACCGGCACGGCCAGGCGATCCTGCTCGGGGTCCCGCCGGCCACGGCCGAGGCGTCCTTCCGCGTCTCCTCGATGTACCTCGACAAGTCCATCCTGGGCTGCCGCTACGGCTCCTCCCGCCCCCAGCGGGACATCGCCCTGTACGCCGGGCTGTACCGCCAGGGGCGCCTCCTGCTCGACGAACTGGTCACCCGGACCTACCCGGTCGAGGAGTTCGAGAAGGCGGCGGCGGACGCGGAGGCGGGCCGGGTGGCGCGGGCGGTGCTCACCTTCTGACGGCGTCGGCGGTGTCGTTCTCCGCCCGGAAGGTGCGCCGGTAGGCGGTGGGTGTGACCCCGAGGACCGACTGGAGGTGCTGGCGCATCGACTGGGCCGTGCCGAAGCCCGCGTCCCCGGCCACCCGGTCGACGGAGCGGTCGGTGGACTCCAGGAGGTGGCGGGCCCGCTCCACGCGCTGCTGGGTGAGCCACTGGCCGGGGCTGACGCCGGTCTCCTCGCGGAAGCGGCGGGTGAAGGTGCGGACCGACATGGACTCCTGGGCGGCCATGTCGCGCAGCTGGATCGGCTCGTGGAGACGGCCCAGGGCCCAGGCGCGGGCCGACGTCGTGGTCGCCTGCTGCGGGTCGGGCACGGGCCGGTGGATGTACTGCGCCTGACCGCCGTCGCGGTGCGGGGGTACGACCGTGCGGCGGGCCACCTCGTTGGCGACCGCCGTGCCGTGGTCGCGGCGCACCATGTGCAGGCACAGGTCGATGCCCGCCGCGACGCCGGCGGAGGTCAGGATGTCGCCGTCGTCGATGAACAGGACGCCCGGGTCCACCTCGATCTGCGGGAACAGCCGCTGGAATCGGTCGGCGTCGGCCCAGTGCGTGGTGGCGGGGCGGCCGTCGAGGAGACCGGCGGCGGCGAGGACGTAGACGCCGGTGCAGATGGAGGCGAGCCGGGTGCCGGGGCGGATCCGGGCGAGGGCGGCGGCCAGTTCGCCGGTGAGCACGCCCTGCTCGAAGACCGGGCCGAGTTCGTACGACGCCGGCACGATCACGGTGTCGGCGGTGGCCAGGGTCTCGGGGCCGTGCTCGACCTGGATGGCGAAGTCGGCATCGGTCCGCACCGGGCCCGGCGGGCGGATCGAGCACGTGACGACGTCGTACAGCAGACGCCCCCGGGCGTCCCGGGGGCGGCCGAAGATGCGGTGCGGGATGCCCAGCTCGAAGGGGAGCAGGCCGTCGAGGGCGAGGACGACGACCCGGTGCGGGCGGAACTCCGGCTCACGGCTCATGGCCCGATCCTAACGAATGCTGTCCTTCGGGCCACTCGATGGAGCGTGCCGCAGGTCGGAAGCTCTATGTCGTGACCCAGACAACCGAAGCAGCGGCCGTCCAGCAGCCGCCGAAGCCGACCCGTCCCCGGGTGCACCGCGCCTGGTTCGTCGCCGCCGTCACCTTCGTGACGATCATCGGCGCCGCCGCCTTCCGTTCCGTGCCGGGCCTGCTCATCGATCCGCTGCATGTCGAGTTCGTATGGTGATGCTTTGGGGAACCTGGGAATGGGTCGATCTCGCGCACCCGCCAGCTTGAGCAGTCGGGGTGGACTCGGCGCCAGGCGCCCGTACGGGGCGGCTCCCGCTGTTTCCATGCAGGGGAGCCCCCGATCCCTCACTGCGGCGTAGTCGAGTACCGCTCGATGCTCACGCGGCCTGTCGATCGGTCGAGTAGGCGCAGCTCCCACGGGCCCGTGTTCACATCGAAGTCCTTGCCGAACCCGACCCACTTGCCCGCCATGCGTCGGCCTGTCGGCTCGATGAGCAACTGAATCGCACCGTGGTACCGGGCGCCCTGGTAGTACCCGTCAGCCGCCGTCTGCTCGGTCCATGTACCGGTGACGACGTTCCGATCAACGGTGAGATCCAGGGACAACGGGCTGTCCGGGTTGGTCGACGCTCCGGGCAGGCTCTGGGCTGTCAGCCGGTTGCCGTGCTGGACGATCACGACGTGATGCTTGCAGTCGAAGGTCTCGTCACGGCTGGACGAGTAGAACTCGTACCGGGACAGCCAGATGCCCGCGTACTCGCTCTGCGGCTCCGGCTCCGGGCTTGTAGCAGCGTCAGCCGTGCCGACTTCCCCAGCCTCCATGTCGTGGCCTCCTGCCCCGTCCGAGTGGACGCGTGCCATCGGGATCGCGAACCCCAGTGACTCAGGGGTACGGCCGGTGAACCGCTTCAGTGCCCGCGCATACAGCGGGCGGCATGTCCTGGTCTCCCCGGACTCCCAGCGTTGCACGAGTCGCTTGGAGGCGTCGTTCGGTTCCCCCAGCTCCTCGCCCGCGCCACGTAAGCCCCGGGCGAACTCGTCTTGGCTGAGGTTCATCGACTTGCGTACGGAGGTCAGCACGTCGTTGGGGATTCGCTCGCTCTCGCCCGTCGTCGTCATGATCCGAGCGTAGCCACGTGACGCCTCCAATGACACCGGTTTGACGCCCTCGGGGTGACGCCGACATGACGCCCAAGGAACGCCCTGAACGTCGCCGCAATGGTCATGGCTGGTCCGGAACATGGACGCCATGTCCATCCGCATCAGCGCTTACACGGTGAGAGCCGACGGCACGCAGACCGAGCCGCGAACCCTGTACGAGGGTGAGGGTGGGGAGCCTCTCGCTACTGGCCTCATGCCGCCGTGCCTGTGTTCCAAGTGCACGGGTGGACGACGTAACCGGAGCACCACGGAACCCCAATTACGTGGAGGCAAGCCAGCATGAGCACAGCAGTAGTGATCCGCGACCCGAAGGCGTACGTCACGCCGGACGTCTGGGAACGGGAGGTGGCCCTCCTCCTCCGCAACCCGGAGAACACGCGCGAACTGGCCGAAGCCAAGTTCGGACAGGCCATCGCCTACCTGGTCACGTGCGGTGAGAACCCGGACCTTCTCATGGGCCCGTCTGAGCAGGTGGACGAGGCATGGCACTCGTTCATGCTCGACTCGATCCCGTACCACCACTTCACCAGCCGACACTTCGGCCGGTACATCCACCACGTCCCGGAGCTTCCGGGGGTGGCGGCAGGTGTCCTGCGCGTCACCGACGACGAGGTGACGCGGGATGGGCATGATCCCAAGACCGGCGGCCCGCTCGTCCTGGAGCAGACGATCAAGGCCATCAAGGCGGCCGGGTTCGAGATCGACCCCGACCTGTGGGGCATGGAGGACGCGGCCGACTGCAACCAGTGCCACGCCGGGTGTCACGACTCGCCCAAGTAGTAGTGAGCAGCACGTGAGTTGGGGCCTGCCCCCGTACGTTGGGGGCGGGCCCCTCTTGCCGGAAAGGATCACCGCATATCATTGGCTGAGTCCTGGGACAGGTACGCGGTCGCGAGCAAGCCACGCCGGACCGTGAACGCCACGGGCGATACGACATGGCTGAACTGGACTCAGTACGCCGATCACGGCCCGAACGAGAGCGTTCTGGGCCCCGTGGCCGGACGCCGGGTGCTGGAACTCGGCTCGGGGAGCGGTAGCAACCTCGCGCACCTCGTGACTCTTGGTGCGACAGGTCAAGGGGTGGACATCGCCCCCGCTCGCGAGACGGTCGCGCGGGAGCGCTGGGGCGATCTGTCGGGCATCGCGTTCCGTACGGCGGAGGCGACGGCGTTCCTGAGCGAGACGGACGAGACCTTCGATGTCGTGCTCTCGATCTTTGGTGCCGTGTGGTTCGTCGATCCGGACACCTTGCTCCCGCTGATCCGCTCGCGTATGGCCCCGGGCGGCATCCTGGCCTTCTCGCATTTGCCCCCAGGAGGCCAGGGGCCCAAGCCTGCCAAAGCCGGACTGCGGCACGACCGCACCCCGGATGAGTGGGGGCGCATCCTGACGCGGCACGGCTTCTCCGACGTGTGCGTGTCTCTGATCGACCCGCCAGAGGGCAGGGCCGTGGGCACGATGCTTGTCCGTGCCTTGGCGGCCTGACCGCGCGGCTGTGCACCTGTCTCAGCAGATCCCGGCCTTCTGGCAGACAGAGCGAACCGTCATGGCGCTCCACTTCGCGGCTCTGCGCGGGGGCAGGCCCTCAGTGTCGAGCTGCGCGCCGATGGCCCGGTAACTCATCCCCTCCGCCCTCAGTTCGAGTATGCGGGCCTGCGCGGTCTGCTCCGTGGGGTTGGGTGCCGCGTCGCGCTCTCGCCCCTCTCCGTCCCCGTGGAAGCCGTAGGCGTACGCCCCGACGGCCTTCCGTCCGGATGCTGCCTTGGCCGCACGCCCGTCCCGGAGACGCTTGACCACCATGCGCCGGTCGAGTTCGGCGAACACGCCGATCACCTGTCGCATGGCCGTGCGCATCGGGTCGTCAGGGTCGTCCTGGTGGACCTCCCCGCCATCGGCGGTGAAGACCTTCGCCCCGTCACGCCAGACCACGGCAAGCGTGGCTTCCTGCACCGTGAGCGCACGGGCCAACCGGTCGAGCCGAGGTATCAACAACCCCTCTGCTTCACCCTCCCTGATGAGCAGCAGAGCTTCCGACAGGCCCTGACGGTCAAGCGCTTCGGTCGCACCAGACACGCCCTCATCGCGTGATACGTGAACGATGCGGTGACCGTAGGTCTTGGCCCACGCCTTGACGGCCTTCTCCTGTACGTCCAGGCCGTAGCCGTCCGAGACCTGTCCGGCCCCGGATACGCGGATGTACGCAACGAGCTTCATGGGTTCACTTCCATGGTCATGTAAGTCTTTCCGTGGAAAAACTTACAGTGCAGGTCAGGGGACTGCAACGTTGATCGCATGTTCATGGTGGGTGGCGGCTCGCACGGCCGGGCGTGCAGGGCGAGGGCGAAGGGGTGGGGCATGACCCCCTGAAGGGCCTTGCTCGACCGCCGTGTCTTGGCGGCTCAAATCCTGCCACGGTTCTGGGGTCCGTCTGAGAGGCGCCTCACACGCGATGACCTGCGCTTTCGTCTCTGGAGACCTGTAGATTTTGAGGTCCTTGTGAGTCTTCGGAGAAGGGAAGCCCGCGATACAGGAACACGTATGGCGTCGTGCGCTGGTGCGCTCGAACTTGAAGCCCGCAGAGAAGTTGGTCGGCGTCGCCATGGCGCTGTACGCGGACTACGAGACGGGCGGGAACGTGTGCCCGTCGAACGGCACGATCGCCAGGGAACTCGGCTACGGCGGGAAGGCTCCAGAGCAGACGGTCAACAAGATCGTAGGCAGGCTCCGTAAGGCTGGCTGGCTCACGAAGACCGACAAGGTGCCGGATGGTCCAGTGATCGACCGACTCACTTTGCCGAAGCAGGCGGGTATGGCTGTGAAGCCATACAACCTACATACCTTCAAGAACGACGGCGGTAAGAGCGAGGAGCCAGCGGCGAAGAGCAAGCCGGAAGGCGAAGAGCGGCCCCCCGTAGGGGGCCGACAGGGCGAAGACGAAGAACGGAAGAGCGGCGTGT
>NZ_JBEXSH010000293.1:0-9604 GCF_040613555.1 Streptomyces sp. NPDC006265 | reverse complement strand
GTGGAGCGGGAAGGCGAGGTCGGAGCCGCCGCCCTGGATGTCGAAGCCCATGCCGAGGTGGTCGAGGGCGATGGCCACGCACTCGATGTGCCAGCCGGGCCGTCCGCGCCCGAGCGATCCACCGTCCCAGCTCGGCTCGCCCTCACGGGCCGCCATCCACAGCATCGGGTCGAGCGGGTTCTTCTTGCCCGGCCGGTCCGGGTCACCGCCGCGCTCGGCGGACAGCAGCCGCATCGCCGCGGCGTCGAGGTTCGAGACCTTGCCGAAGTGCGGGTCGGACTCGACGGAGAAGTAGACGTCCCCCTCCAGTTCGTAGGCCGCGCCGGCGTCCCGGAGCCGCTCGACGAGCGGGACGATCCCGGGTATGGCCTCGACGGCGCCTATGTACTGCCGCGGCGGCAGCATCCGCAGGGCCGTCATGTCCTCGCGGAAGAGCACCGTCTCCTTCTCGGCGAGGGCGGCCCAGTCGACGCCGTCGCGCTGGGCCCGCTCCAGGAGGGGGTCATCGACGTCGGTGACGTTCTGGACGTAGTGAACCTGCCGCTTGGTGTCGAGCCACACGCGCTGCACGAGGTCGAACGCGTTGTAGGTCGCCGCGTGTCCCAGGTGCGTGGCGTCGTACGGGGTGATGCCACAGACATAGATACGGGCGACGGGACCGGGGTCGAGGGTGACGAGGCCGCCGGTCGCGGTGTCGTGGATCCTCAGGTCGCGGCCCTGACCAGGCAGGGCGGGGACCTCGGAAGCGGGCCAGGCATGCATGCCATGAGCCTAACCGGACTGAAGTTCCATATACGAATGGGAGCGGGCCGGACGACCGAGAAGGCGCTCTTGCGGTGTTCCGGGTGCCTGTGCTGCTACACGGGGGGCCAGGGGATCGCCGGCCACTGGCCGCTCGGCTCCGGGTGGGTCCCCGAGGCGAGCAGGGCGCCGACCCTCGCGCGGGTGGAGTCGATCTCGGCGCCGGTGATCAGCGGTTCGAGCCGTGCGGCGAGCGGACCGCCCTCGGCCAGGCCCTTCCTGAG
This sequence comes from Streptomyces sp. NPDC006265, assembly GCF_040613555.1. Classification (NCBI taxonomy): domain Bacteria; kingdom Bacillati; phylum Actinomycetota; class Actinomycetes; order Kitasatosporales; family Streptomycetaceae; genus Streptomyces; species Streptomyces sp. NPDC006265. Next base: position 8,579 of record NZ_JBEXSH010000293.1, on the reverse strand, counting down.
GCCCTCGAGGACGTCGACGGCCTCCTCGGTGAGAGCCTCCCCCGCCCAGCCCCACAGCAGGGTCCGCAGTTTGTTCTCGGCGTTGAAGGTGACCCCGTGGTCGATGCCGTACAGCCGTCCTTCTCCGGTGGGCAGCAGGTGCCCGCCCTTGCGGTCGGCGTTGTTGATGACCGCGTCGAGGACCGCGAGACGCCGCAGCCGTTCGTCGTCGGCGTGCACGAGCAGCGCGGTGCGTCCCTCGCCGACCTCGGCGAAGCCGATCGCCTTCCAGCCCGGCTCGGGTTCCTCGCCGTCGACCAGGGCGAGCAGTTCCGCCTCGGGCGCCACCTCGACCCACAGCTGGCACATGCCCTCGCCGTAGGGTCCGTCGCGCAGCACGGTGGGCGGCACGAGGCCCCAGCCGGTGGCCTGCGAGACCTCGTACGCGGCGACCTCGCGCTGGGCCAGCGTCCCGTCGGGGAAGTCCCACAGCGGCCGCTCCCCGGCGACCGGCTTGTAGATGCAGGCCGCGTCCTCGCCGTCGTACGACACCGTGCAGTACAGGGCGGCGTTGGAGGCCTCACGGATGCGTCCGCGAACGGTCAGTTCGCCGCGGGCGAGCAGCCCGGCGGCGTCAGGTGGAGGCGTCACGCTCCGCGGCGGTATCCGTTCTGGCGCGGACATACGTGTCCTTCCGGGTCGAGCGGGAGGCTGCACAGCGGGCACGGCGGCCGCCCGGCGTTGACGACGTCGAGGGCGCGCTTGGCGAAGGCCCTGGCCTGCGTGCCGGTGAGCCGGACCCGCAGCATCGGCGGCCCGTTCTCCTCGTCCTGGAGCAGCCGCTCCTCGGCCTCGGCGAGGTCCTCCTCGGATTCCGCGTCGAGCTCCACGAGCGCCTGCGCCTCGACGATCATGAGCTGCTCGTCGCCGTCCCAGGCGAGCGCCATGGTGCCGACCCGGAACTCCTCCTCGATGGGGGTGTCCAGCGGGGCGGTGTCGGTGTCCGACGGTGCGACGGCGGGGACGTGGGCGCTGCCGCCGCTACGGCGTACGACCTCGTCGAGCAGTTCGTCCATGCGTTCGGCGAGCGCTGCGACCTGCGTCTTCTCCAGGGCCACGCTGGTCACCCGGGAGCCTGCGGTGGCCTGGAGGAAGAACGAACGGCGCCCGGGCAGTCCGACCGTACCGGCCACGAAACGCTCCGGATGGTCGTAGAGGAACACCTGACGGGACACGTCCTGTCTCCATTGGGATCGTGGGAACCGTGTGACCACGGCACTGCTGCGACCGCTTCACCCTACTGCGGCGAACGATCACGGTGCGCCCGCACCACCCCCGACTTCGGCCTCACCGCCCGGCGGTTCCTCACGCGGTGCCAGGGACGTGAAGTCGCCCGTGTCACCGAGCCGGACGAGAAACGGCCGCAGTCGTGTGTAGCGGATTGCGGTGATGGAACACGGTTCAACGGAAATCCGCTGGAAGAGGTCCAGGTGAAGTCCGAGTGCGTCGGCGACGAGCGACTTGATGATGTCGCCGTGCGAGCACATGAGGTAGACGGCGTCGGCGCCGTGGTCGCGCTCCACGCGCGCGTTCCACTCGCGCACGGCCTCGGCGGCGCGCGTCTGCATGGCCCGCATGGACTCCCCGCCGGGGAACGCCGCCGCGGACGGATGGGCCTGCACCACCTCCATCAGGGGCTCGTCCTTGAGTTCGGCGAGCTTGCGTCCGGACCAGTCGCCGTAGTGGCACTCTCCGATGCGCTCGTCGGTGTGCGGGCTCAGTTCCGGCCGGGCCTCCAGCAGCGGCCGGAGCGTTTCCTGACAGCGCTGGAGCGGACTGGTGACGATTTCGGCGAGGGGCAGTTCGGCCAGCCGCCCGGGGAGTGCGGCGGCCTGCGCGGCGCCGCGCTCGTCGAGGGTGACACCGGGCGTCCAGCCGGCGAGCAGTCCCTCGGTGTTGGCGGTGGAGCGTCCGTGCCTGACCAGGATCAGCGTGGGCATGCGCTCCAGCGTAGGCGCACGCACGCGTGCGGTGTCGTTCGAGTGACGGGAGACTCGCTTCGTGATCGTCGACTGTGCCATCTACCGCGACGGACAGCGGGCGGAAGGGCCCGAGGACCTCTCCGACGCCCTGGGTGAGGCCCGCACGGCGGGCGGGTTCGTGTGGATCGGGCTGCACGAGCCGGCGGAGGACGAGTTCGACCATGTGAGCCGGGAGTTCGGGCTGCACCCGCTGGCGGTCGAGGACGCCCTCAAGGCCCACCAGCGGCCCAAGCTGGAGGTGTACGACGACTCGCTCTTCGTGGTGCTCAAGCCGGTGGCGTACGAGCCGCAGAGCGACACCGTCTCCTCCGGAGAGATCATGATCTTCCTGGGCGACTCGTTCGTGGTGACCGTCCGGCACGGCGAGGGCGCCCCGCTCAAGGCCGTACGGCACCGGCTGGAACACGAGCCGGAGCTGCTCGGCAAAGGTCCGACGGCCGTGCTGTACGCGGTCGCCGACGCGACCGTCGACCACTACCTGGACGTGGCGACCGAGTTGCAGACCGACCTGGAGGGTCTGGAGGCGGAGGTGTTCTCGCCGGACGGCGGAGGCTCACGGAACACGGCGTCCCGGATCTACGACTTCAAGCGGCAGGTCCTGGAGTTCCGCCGGGCGACCGGACCGCTGGCCCCGCCGATGAGCCGGCTGGCGGGGACGGCGTCGACCGGGGTGGCCGTGCCGTTCGTGGACGACCGAGCCCGGCCGTTCTTCCGCGACGTCAGCGACCACCTGACGCGCGTGAACGACTCCGTGGAGAACCTGGACCGGCTGGTGTCGGACATCCTCTCGGCGCACCTGGCGCAGATGAGCGTCCGGCAGAACGACGACATGCGGAAGATCTCCGCGTGGGCGGCCATGGCCGCGATCCCCACGATGCTCGCGGGGATCTACGGCATGAATTTCGAGCACATGCCCGAGCTGCGCTGGGTCTGGTCCTATCCCGCGCTGATCGCGCTGATGGCCGTCCTGGAGATGATGGTCTTCCGGCTGTTCAAGCGCCGAGGGTGGTTGTAGTCGGGCCGGCTCAGGCGAACTCGGGCTCCGGGGTCGCGGGACCGCCGAGGGCGTTGCGGCGCTCGGGCGGCGTCAGCGACACCATGCGGCGCCAGCCACCCATGCGTTCGTAGGTGTACGCCGCGTGGATGCCCGCCGCGAGCACGGCCGACTTGGCCTTGGACCAGCCGAGGACGCGGCCCATGTGTGCCATCACGGCGAGGCTGACGTCGCGGTAGATCCGGATCTCGGCCAGCGCGCACTCGCGCAGGGTGCGCTGGATGGCCCGGCCGTGGCCCGCGTGGGCGAAGCGCAGCAGCTCCTCGTGGCAGTAGGCGAGGTGGTTGTCCTCGTCGTTGGAGATCTGCCTGACCGCGCGGCCGATGTCCGGGTGGTCGGCGAAGTGCTTGCGGAGCAGGACCATCTGATCGGTGGCGCGCTGCTCGGTGACCCTGCTGTGCGAGAGGTAGGTGACGATGTCCTGGACCGTGAGCCGCTCGTCGCGGTTCAGCTTCTCGTGCGCGAGGCCGATGCCGCTCTTCTCCAGGAGCATGGTGTAGTCGGTCTCCGGCGGGACCGGGACTGGGTCGAGGCCGCGCTTCTTCATCAGGGCGTTGAAGATCCGGCCGTGCTTGTCCTCGTCGGCGCCGTGCCGGCTGATCTTGGGGGCCAGTTCGCGCTCGGCCTCGGGTACGAGCGCGGCGATACGGGCGTTCTCCCAGCCGCCCTGGGACTCGCCGCTCGCGGCGATGGAGCAGAACAGGGCGAAGGACTCGTCGTTGTCGAGGATCTCCTGGAACAGACTCCTGGCCGAAAGCATCGTGGGCACCTCTCCCGCGCGCGTGGGCGTACTGCGGCATTGCCGCAGGGTTCCGCGAACAACGAGTCAAATGCGGGCCGAGGGGTGCCGCAACAGGTGTGAGGGACAACTCCGCCGAATGGAGGACGCGGGAGGAGGCGTGCCGGGCCGGGGGCGCTGTGCCGTAACCACAGGGGGCCCCACGCGTTGTTCCGCGTGACGGCCGTGGCGGGGAAGACCCCCGAAGCCCCCACCACGGCCGCGGAAACCTCTAGGCGAGTCCGGCGCGCTCCAGGGCCTCCGTCCCGGCCCTCAGGGACGCGAGCCGCTCGTCGAGCGTGAAGCCCGCCGGCGCGAGGGACAGGGTGGTGACCCCGGCGGCGGCGTAGGCCTTCATCCGGTCCGCGATCCGGTCCACGGAACCGAGCAGGGTCGTCTTGTCGATCAGGTCGTGCGGTACGGCGGCCGCGGCGCCCTGCTTGTCACCGGAGAGGTACTTGCTCTGGATCTCGGCGGCTTCCTTCTCGTAGCCCATGCGCCGGGCGAGCTGGTTGTAGAAGTTCTGCTTGGGGCTGCCCATGCCGCCGACGTACAGCGCGGTGTACGGGCGGAAGGTGTCCGCGAGCGTGGCCACGTCCTTGTCGTCGCCGACGGCGAGCGGCAGGGTCGGGCAGACGTCGAACCCGTCGAGGGTCTTGCCGGCCTTCTCACGCCCGGCGCGCAGGTACGTGATCGTCGTGTCCTCGAGGTGCTCTGCGGACGGGAAGATCAGCAGCGCGCCGTCGGCGATCTCGCCGGTCTGCTCGAGGTTCTTCGGGCCGATCGCGGCGATGTACAGCGGGATGTGCTCGCGCTGCGGGTGCACGGTCAGCTTGATCGGCTTGCCCGGGCCGCCGGGCAGGGGCAGCGTCCAGTGCTGCCCCTCGTAGGACAGGCGCTCGCGGGTCATGGCCTTGCGGACGATCTCGACGTACTCGCGGGTGCGGGCGAGCGGCTTGTCGAACTTGACGCCGTACCAGCCCTCGGAGACCTGCGGGCCTGAGACGCCGAGGCCGAGGCGGAAGCGGCCGCCGGAGAGGGAGTCGAGGGTGGCGGCGGTCATGGCCGTCATCGCGGGCTGGCGGGCCGGGATCTGGAAGATGGCGGAGCCGACGTCGATGCGCTCGGTCTGGGCGGCGACCCAGCTCAGTACGGTGGCGGCGTCGGAGCCGTAGGCCTCGGCGGCCCAGCAGACGGTGTAGCCGAGCCGGTCGGCCTCCTGGGCGACGGCCAGGTTGTCCGCGTCCATTCCGGCACCCCAGTAGCCGAGGTTGATACCGAGCTGCATGCCGAATCCCCTTACTGATCAGTAACGTGCCTTGTGCGGAGACCTTAGCGCGGCGCCGGGTGCGAGGTACACGACCGTGGCCGGTCCGAAATCCATCGTCCACGGCCACCCACACCGTAGGTTCTGGCCAGTAATCTCGGCGTTCATGGAGCAGAGGCATCTCGGCCGCACCGGCCTTCGTGTGTCCCGGATCGGACTCGGCACCCTGACCTGGGGTCGGGACACCGACGAGCATGACGCCGCGGACCTCATGAAGACGTTCTGGGAAGCGGGCGGGACCCTCGTCGACACCGCGGACGTGTACGGCGACGGTGAGGCCGAGTACCTCCTCGGCAGGCTCATGGACGGCCTGGTGCCGCGCCGTGACCTGGTCATCTCGACCAAGGCCGGCAGTGTGCCGGACCCGGACCGCCGCTTCGACGGCTCCCGCGGTCATCTGCTCTCCGCGCTGGACGGCTCGCTCGCGCGGCTCGGCACCGAATACGTCGACCTGTGGCACGTGCACGCCTACGACCCGGACACCCCGCTGGAGGAGACCCTCCAGGCCCTCGACCTGGCCGTCTCCAGCGGGCGTGCCCGCTATGCCGCCGTCTCCAACTTCTGCGGCTGGCAGCTGGCCAGGGCCGCGACCTGGCAGCTGGCGGCTCCCGGCGCCCGGACCCGGGTGGCCGGCACTCAGCTGGAGTACTCCCTGCTCCAGCGCGGTGTCGAGCGTGAGGTGCTGCCGGCCGCGCTGGACCTGGGCATAGGCGTGCTGCCGTCCTCGCCGCTCGGGCGCGGGGTGCTGACGGGCAAGTACCGGGGCGACACGACGCCGCCGGACTCGCGCGGTGCGTCGGTGCATCTCGCACCCTTCGTCGCGCCGTACCTCGACGACACGGCGAGCCGCATCGTGGACGCCGTGGCGACCGCGCCCTCCTGCGCTACGCGGCCCTCACCCTGCTCGCCCGCCCCGCCGACCGCGCCCTGCACGGCGGCGCCCTCGCCCTCCTCGTCCAGGACCCCCACACCCGGGCCCGCTACCTCCCCCGGGCTCTGGAGCACTTCGCGGCGGGCGACCCGCGGTTCTCACCGGACGCACTGGCCGGAGCCCTCCTGACCGATCCCGAGCCGGTCCTCGGAGCCTTCGCGGCCCGGCTGGAGCGGCCCGACGCGGAGGAGGCGCTGCGGGCACTCGCCGACGCCACCCCACCCGGCCTGGCCCGCTGGGTCGCCACGCTGGTGTGCCGGGCGACGCAGCTGCGGCCGGAACTCGCCGGGCAGGTGGCCGCGTACGCGGATCAGCGGCTCGACCGGGGCCCCGCCGCCCGGCCCGTGTTCCTGCCGCTGGTCACCGGCCTGCTGGAGGACGGCCCGGTGCGGCTGCGCTGCGCCCTCGCCGGCGTCCTCAGCCCGTCCGGCGTCCCCGCCTCGCACCCGCTGCGCCACGAACTGCGCGAGGCGCTCCTCGTCCGGGAGCACGACACCGATGTCCTCGACGCGCTGCTGAACGCCGCCGCCCGCAACGGCGGCGACGACCTGCGCGACCTCGTCCACCGCATCGGAGTGCTCCTCGTGCGCACCCCGGAGGGCGCCACGCGCTTCGACCGCGCCCTGGTCGACCTGGGCCGGCGCGTGCCCGGCTTCGCCACCCGCGCGGCCGCCTGGCTGGCCGACGCGCCCGAGGAGTGGACGGCCCTGGTCGGGCCCAGCTCCCACCGGATGATCGAAAACCTGGCGGACGCGGGCGTCCCTGCGTGACGACCGCCCGGGCGCCGACTCGGCGTACGGTGTCGTGCGCCCTGTCACAGCCCCCATGCCGATGCTGGCAGGAGGCACCCGGCATGGCACCCTTAGACCTGCGCACGAGGCAACCACGAACAACGACCGGACGCGAGTTCGACGAGCTTTCGACAAGGAGCAGGCACAGTGCAGCGCTGGCGTGGCTTGGAGGACATCCCCCAGGACTGGGGGCGCAGCGTCGTCACCATCGGCTCCTACGACGGAGTGCACCGCGGGCACCAGCTGATCATCCGGCATGCCGTGGACCGTGCCCGGGAGCTGGGCGTGCCCGCCGTCGTCGTCACCTTCGACCCGCACCCCAGCGAGGTCGTCCGCCCGGGCAGCCACCCTCCGCTGCTCGCCCCGCACCACCGCCGCGCCGAACTCATGGCCGAACTGGGCGTGGACGCGGTGCTCATCCTCCCCTTCACGACCGAGTTCTCGAAGCTGTCCCCGGCCGACTTCGTCGTCAAGGTCCTGGTCGACAAGCTGCACGCCAAGGCGGTCGTCGAGGGCCCCAACTTCCGCTTCGGCCACAAGGCCGCCGGGAACGTGGAGTTCCTGTCCACGCAGGGCAAGACCTACGACTTCGAGGTCGAGATCGTCGACCTGTACGTGACCGGTGAGGCGGGCGGCGGCGAGCCGTTCTCCTCCACGCTGACGCGGCGGCTGGTCGCCGAGGGTGACGTCCAGGGCGCGGCGGAGATCCTGGGCCGCCCGCACCGGGTCGAGGGCATCGTCGTCCGTGGCGCCCAGCGCGGGCGCGAACTGGGCTTCCCGACCGCCAACGTCGAGACGCTGCCGCACACGGCCATCCCGGCCGACGGGGTGTACGCCGGCTGGCTGCACGCCCAGGGGGAAGCGATGCCGGCGGCGATCTCCGTGGGGACGAATCCGCAGTTCGAGGGGACCGAGCGCACGGTTGAGGCGTACGCCATCGACCGGGTGGGGCTCGATCTGTACGGGTTGCATGTCGCGGTCGACTTCCTGGCGTTCGTGCGGGGGCAGGCCAGGTTCGACACGCTGGACGCGCTGCTGGAGCAGATGGCCGAGGACGTCAAGCGCTGCCGGGAGCTGGTGGCGGCGGCCGAGCGGTCCGCCTGACCCGCTGGCGCATCCGCCGGCTCGCTACGCGCTCGCGGCCTCGTCCGGGTGGAGGGCGTCAAGGATGAGGGTGAGACCGAAGGTGAACTCGTCGGCGTAGTCGTAGCCGGGCTTGAGGACGTGCTCGGTGGCCAGTTCGGTGAGGTGGGGATAGGTGTCGGGGGGCATGTCGCGCACGATGGCGCCCGCCACCTCGTCCAGCTCGGCGGCGCCTCTGAACGGCAGGCTCAGTTCCTGGAGCACGAACCCGTACAGATAGCTGTCGATCAGCGAGACGGCGTGTGCGGCCATCGGGACGGAGAACCCTCCGGTGCGCAGCGTTCCGATCACGGCGTCGTGATGGCGCAGGGTCGCCGGGCCCGGCTGGGAGCGGGAGTCCATGAGGCCGACGGCCCACGGGTGGCGCCGCAGGACGGCGCGGGCGGAGTCCGCGCGGTGGCGCAGGGCGCTCTTCCAGTCCGTGTCGCGCGGCGGTAGGTCGATCTCGCCGAACACCACGTCCACCATGCCGCCGAGGACGTCTTCCCGGCCCGCGACGTGGTAGTAGAGCGACATCGCCTCGACGCCGAGTGG
>NZ_JBEXSH010000292.1:0-9613 GCF_040613555.1 Streptomyces sp. NPDC006265 | reverse complement strand
CTCCAGGAGGCCGCACTCGAACTCGTCGGCTCACCCGCCTGGCCGCGCCATCTGCGGGCCGTCTCCGCGGAGTTGAAGGCCCGGCGCGACGCGATGACCGGTGCCCTCGCCCTGCACCTGCCGGAGCTGGCTCTGCCCCACATCCCCTCCGGCGGCTACCACCTCTGGCCCCGTCTGCCCGACGGCACGGACGAGTCGGCCCTGACCTCCGCGGCCCTGCGCGCCGGCGTCGCCCTCACGCCCGGACGCCCGTACTTCAGCGCCGAACCACCGGCCGCGCACCTGCGGCTCAGCTTCGCGGCGGTCGCCGGGACCGGAGAGATCGCGGAGGGCGTACGACGGCTGCGCACGGCCTGCGACGAGGTGCTGGGATAACCGCTCGACGCACCTTCGGACGGCCTGCGAGCATCGCCGTCATGAGCGACACGCCGAGCCTGCCCGAGGGCTACGAGATCTCCACCGACCCCGGCCGCGTCGACCGCGAGCGCGTGCACCACTGGCTGTCCACCGACGCGTACTGGGCGCTGGGGCGCACCCGGGAGAAGCAGGACCGGGCGATCGAGGGCTCGCTCAACTTCGGCGTCCACGAGACGGTGTCGGGGGAGCAGGTCGCGTACGCCCGGGTGATCACCGACCGGGCGACCTTCGGGTGGCTGTGTGACGTGTACGTCGATCCGTCGGTGCGCGGCAAGGGCGTCGGCAGCGCGCTCGTGGCCGCCGTACGGGACGAGATGCGGCAGTACGGGGTGCGGCGCGTTCTCCTCGCCACGCACGACGCGCACGGGGTCTACGCGAAACTGGGGTTCGCGCAGCTGGAACAGCCCGAGCACTGGATGGCGCTCATCTTCGGCCAGTGAGGGCCGGCACACCCTGGGTAACTCGTAGGTAACGCCTCTTGACCTGCGTACTTGCTGCGCCCACGATCGCCGCATGCCACTTCGGGTCACGTTCGTCGCCTCCGCGCGCAGCTCTCCGCTGCTCGCCGAGCGTTTCGAGGACGACCGGCCGCTGGACCAGGCCGGCTGGGGTGAGGTGGAGCGCCTCGCCCAGGAGTTGCTGCCGCTCGCCGCCGCCGAACTGCGCTACTGCTCGCCGACTCCGCGCAGCCGGTCGACGGGGGAGGGGCTCGGGTACGCGCCGCTGGTCCAGCTCGGACTGCGCGACTGCGACATGGGCCGGTGGCGCGGGCTGACCCTCGGCGAGGCGATGGCCCGGGAGCCGGACGCCGTGGACGCCTGGCTCGCCGACCCCCGCGCCACACCGCACGGCGGTGAGTCGCTGGTCGACTTCATCACCCGCGTCGGCGGCTGGCTCGACACCCGGCCCGTCGAGGACGGCTGCCGGGTCGTGGCGGTGGCCGAGCCGTCCGTGATCCGGGCCGCCCTGGTGTACGCCCTGAAGGCGCCGCCCTCGACGTACTGGAACATCGACGTCCGTCCGCTGTCGACGACGTCCGTGACGGGCCGGGCCGGCCGCTGGAACCTGCGCTTCGACGGGGCGTCCGCTCAGCCCTCGCGCGCGTAGTCGGTCCGCAGGACGAGGTCCTTGGCGGGGCCGCCGACGCGCCACACCGTCCGCCAGCGGGCGGAGTCGTGGACGGTGAACTCGCCGCGGTAGAGGTCCGCCGCACAGGGGTGGGCGGCGACATGCCGGCCGGACGTCAGATCCAGGTCGTGGAACGGACGCCCGTCGGCGAACCGCACCTCGGCCGTGCCGCCCGGGCCGGGCAGGAAGCGCAGCGTGCGCTCCGCGGGCCGGGCGACGCCCTGCCAGACGAAGGTGCCGGCCTCGAGGTGCAGCAACCCGCCGGGCTCCTCCTCGTCCCCACGGAAGACGGTGGCGCCGGTGAACTCGCCCTCCGCGCCGCTCGCGAGATCCCGCACCGACCGTGACACCCGCCAGCGCCCGGCCAGATACGCCAGCACGTCCGGCACTGGCCAGAACTCGCCCATCCTGCCCCGCTCTCCGTCCCGACCGTTGCTGCGCGACCCATTGACGCGCATCCGCCCCCTCCCTATCTTGCCGTTCGAAGTGCTGATCAATGTCTGATATTTCGAACACTCCTCTACCAGAGAGCCGCGGAGTATCCATGCCACGCACCGCCGCCCGCACCCGATGGAGACTGGGTCTCACGACCACCGCCCTCCTGACGGCAGCAGCCCTCGTACCGGCCCCCGCGCACGCCGAGGACGCCACCGACTACGCGATCACCGTCGACCCGTCCGCCCAGGGCGCGAAGATCGACGACACGATGTACGGCGTCTTCTTCGAGGACATCAACCGGGCCGCCGACGGCGGTCTGTACGCCGAGCTCGTGCAGAACCGATCCTTTGAGTACTCCACCGCCGACAACGGCTCCTACATGCCCCTGACCTCCTGGTCGGTGGGCGGCACGGCCCAGGTCGTCAACGACGCCGGGCGGCTCAACGAACGCAACCGCAACTACCTCTCGCTGGGCGCCGGTTCGTCCGTCACGAACTCCGGCTACAACACCGGCATCCGGGTCGAGCAGGGCAAGCGCTACGACTTCTCCGTGTGGGCCCGCGCCGCGAGCGGCAGCACGCTCACCGTCTCGCTGAAGGACGCCGCGGGCAGTCTGGCCACCGCCCGCCAGGTCGCCGTGAAGGGCGGCTGGGCCAAGTACAAGGCCACCTTCAGGGCGACCCGCACGAGCAACCGCGGCCGGCTCGCCGTCGCCTCGGCGGACGCCGCCGCGCTGGACGAGGTGTCGCTGTTCCCGCGCGAGACGTACAAGAACCAGCCGAACGGCCTGCGCAAGGACCTCGCCGAGAAGATCGCGGCCCTGAAGCCGGGCTTCGTGCGCTTCCCCGGCGGCTGCCTGGTCAACACCGGCTCCATGGAGGACTACAGCGAGGCCTCGAACTGGCAGCGCAAGCGCAGCTACCAGTGGAAGGACACCGTAGGCCCCGTCGAGGAGCGCGCCACCAACGCCAACTTCTGGGGCTACAACCAGAGCTACGGCCTCGGCTACTACGAGTACTTCCGCTTCTCCGAGGACATCGGCGCCATGCCGCTGCCCGTCGTCCCCGCCCTGGTGACCGGCTGCGGGCAGAACAAGGCCACCGACAACGAGGCGCTGCTCAAGCGGCACATCCAGGACGCCCTGGACCTCATCGAGTTCGCCAACGGCCCCGCGACCTCCACCTGGGGCAAGGTCCGCGCCCGGATGGGCCACCCCAAGCCCTTCCACCTGACCCACATCGAGGTCGGCAACGAGGAGAACCTCCCCAAGGAGTTCTTCGCCCGCTTCCAGCAGTTCCGGGCCGCCATCGAGGCGAAGTACCCGGACATCACCGTCATCTCCAACTCGGGCCCGGACGACGCCGGCTCGACCTTCGACACCGCCTGGCAGCTCAACCGCGAGGCCGAGGTCGACATGGTCGACGAGCACTACTACAACAGCCCGAACTGGTTCCTGCAGAACAACGACCGCTACGACTCCTACGACAGGAACGGCCCGAAGGTCTTCCTCGGCGAGTACGCCTCCCGGGGCAACGCCTGGAAGAACGGCCTCTCCGAAGCCGCCTTCATGACCGGCCTGGAGCGCAACGCGGACGTCGTCAAGCTGGCCTCGTACGCGCCGCTGCTCGCCAACGAGGACTACGTGCAGTGGCGGCCGGACCTGATCTGGTTCAACAACCGCTCCTCCTGGAACTCGGCCAACTACGAGGTCCAGAAGCTGTTCATGAACAACGTCGGCGACCGAGTGGTTCCCTCCCGGGCCACCGGGACCCCGGACGTCAGCGGCCCCATCACCGGTGCCGTCGGCCTGTCGACATGGGCGACCAGTGCCGCGTACGACGATGTGAAGGTCACCTCCGCCGATGGCTCGACCCTGCTCAGCGACGACTTCTCCGGTGACGCCTCGAAGTGGAAGCACGCCGGCACCGGCAGCTGGAGCATCCAGGACGGGGCCTACGTCCAGACCGACACCGCCGCCGAGAACACCATGGTCACGGCGGGCGACCCGGCCTGGAAGGACTACGACCTGCATGTGAAGGCCACCAAGAAGTCCGGCAAGGAGGGCTTCCTCGTCGCCTTCGGCGTCAAGGACACCGGCAACTACTACTGGTGGAACCTGGGCGGCTGGAACAACACCCAGTCCGCGATCGAGCAGGCCGTGGACGGCGGCAAGGGCACCCTGATGACGAAGGCCGGGTCGATCGAGACGGGCCGGGCCTACGACATCGACATCAAGGTGCGCGGGCGCCAGGTCACCCTGCTCCTCGACGGCAAGGAGTGGGGCACGTTCACCGACGACAAGCCGGCCGAGCCGTTCCGCCAGGTCGTCACCAAGGACGCCCGGACCGGTGACCTGATCGTCAAGGTCGTCAACGCCCAGTCGGCCGAGGCCCGTACGGCCGTCGACCTCGGTGGCGCCAAGGTCGCCTCCACGGCCCGCGTCACCACGCTGGCCGCCGACGAGGACGCCGTGAACACCGAGACGGACACACCGGTGACGCCGGTGTCGTCCACCTTCCGGGGCGTGGCCAAGAAGTTCACGTACACCTTCCCGGCGAACTCGGTCACCTTCCTGCGGATCAAGCAGAGGTAGGACCCGCCGGAGTGGGCCGCCGTGTGAGGGCGGCGGCCCACACTCGCGCGACGGTCACCCGGGTGCTCACCCGCGTGAAGTCCACGCCCGTGCTCACCCGCGTGAAGTCCACCCCGGGAGCGTCTGCAGCACCCTCTCCGCGACGCGCAGCAGCACCGCGTCGTCCGGCACGGCTCCGTCCGCGCGCCACAGGGTGACGTCGACGGAACCGCCGCGGTCCTTCGCGTCCTGGGCGACGGTGAGGGCCCGGGCCGGAACACCGGGGCCGCTGTCGGCGTCGCCGCCGTCGAGCCGGAAGCTGATCCTGATGGTGCGGTCCGAGTAGAGGACCCCCGGGCGGCCCAGCACCTTCTGCGGGCGGGCGTCGCTTCCGAGCAGAGACTCCGACCCGGCCACCGGAAGGCCGTCGTAGGTCGCCGAGAGCGTCACGGTGTACGTCTCGAACTCGACCTGCGCCTGCGGGGTCGCGATCTTCCTGCCGCCCGGGGACCCGAAGGAACCGTCGCTGCCGGAGGCGGTCTTCGCGATCTCCGTCGGTGTGCCCAGCAGTGCGGCCAGGTCGGGCCGGTTCAGCGCCTCGCACAGTCGCGCGCCGGTCAGGCGTTTGCCCTTCGGGGCGGGGGTCTCCTCGGCGGAGCAGGTGGCGGGCCTCGGCTCGCTCTCCGCAGCCGAGGTCTTCGCGAGCCACCAGAAGCCCCCGCTGAGCGCCCCCACCAGCGCCACCGCCGCGAGCGCCTGCCCCCACGCGCTCGTGCCCTTGATGTGCGCGTCGATTTCCTCGGCCATGTCCCCCACCCGCCGTGATCCCCTGAAATGTGCCCGGGGACCTTACCCTGTGGTCATGGCCAGGACAAAGCTGGTTTCCGGGGCGTCCCTCCGGCCGCCGCACCGCCCATGAATGGGATTGCATAAACGTGCAGCGAAACGTATAGTCATGCCCTCTAAGGAGGAGGATCCATGGCGGTACGTGCGGCGGTGGCGGGAGCGAGTGGGTACGCGGGCGGGGAACTGCTGCGTCTGCTCCTGGCGCACCCCGAGGTCGAGATCGGCGCCCTGACCGGCAACTCGAACGCGGGACAGAGGCTCGGTGCGCTCCAGCCCCACCTGCTGCCCCTGGCCGGACGCGTGCTCCAGGAGACCACCCCGGACGTCCTCGCCGGCCACGACGTCGTCTTCCTCGCACTGCCGCACGGGCAGTCCGCCGCCGTCGCCGAGCAGCTCGGCCCGGACGTGCTCGTCGTCGACATGGGCGCCGACTTCCGGCTGGCCGACGCCGCCGCCTGGGAGCGGTTCTACGGCTCCCCGCACGCCGGAACCTGGCCCTACGGCCTTCCCGAACTGCCGGGCGCCCGCGCCGCGCTGGAGGGGTCCAAGCGCGTCGCGGTGCCCGGTTGCTACCCCACCGCCGTCTCCCTCGCCCTCTTCCCGGCGTACGCGGCGGGCCTGGCCGAGGCCGAGGCCGTGATCGTCGCCGCGTCCGGTACGTCCGGCGCGGGCAAGGCACCCAAGCCGCATCTGCTCGGCAGCGAGGTCATGGGCTCGATGTCCCCGTACGGCGTCGGCGGCGGGCACCGGCACACCCCCGAGATCACCCAGAACCTCAGCGCGGCGGCGGGGGAGACGGTCTCGGTGTCCTTCACACCGACCCTCGCGCCGATGCCCCGCGGCATCCTGGCCACGTGCAGCGCCAAGGCCGCCGACGGCGTCACGGGCGAGTCCCTGCGCGCCGTCTACGAGAAGGCCTTCGCCGACGAACCGTTCGTGCATCTGCTCCCCGAGGGGCAGTGGCCCGCCACGGCGTCCGTCTACGGTTCGAACGCCGTTCAGGTGCAGGTCGCGTACGACGCGGACGCCGGCCGGGTCATCGTGATCAGCGCCATCGACAACCTCACCAAGGGCACCGCGGGCGGTGCCGTCCAGAGCATGAACATCGCCCTGGGTCTCGACGAGACCACCGGACTGACGACGATCGGAGTTGCGCCGTGAGTGTGACGGCAGCAAAGGGATTCACGGCGGCGGGCATCGCCGCCGGGATCAAGGAGAACGGCAACCCCGACCTGGCCCTCGTGGTCAACACCGGCCCCCGCCGCGCCGCCGCGGGCGTGTTCACCGCCAACCGTGTCAAGGCCGCGCCGGTCCTGTGGTCCGAGCAGGTACTGAAGAGCGGCCAGGTGTCCGCCGTCGTCCTCAACTCCGGTGGCGCCAACGCCTGTACGGGGCCGAAGGGCTTCCAGGACGCGCACGCGACGGCCGAGAAGGCCGCCGAGGTCCTCGGGCGGGGCGCCATCGAGGTGGCCGTCTGCTCGACCGGCCTCATCGGCCTTCTGCTTCCCATGGACAAGTTGCTCCCGGGCATCGAGACCGCCGCCGGGTCCCTGAGCGAGCACGGCGGTGAGAAGGCCGCCATCGCGATCAAGACCACCGACACCGTCCACAAGACGTCCGTCGTCACCAAGGACGGCTGGACCGTCGGCGGCATGGCGAAGGGCGCTGGCATGCTCGCTCCCGGCCTCGCCACCATGCTCGTCGTCCTCACCACCGACGCGGACCTGGAGAACGACGTCCTGGACAAGGCCCTGCGCGCGGCCACCCGGACGACCTTCGACCGGGTCGACTCCGACGGCTGCATGTCCACCAACGACACCGTGCTGCTGCTCGCCTCCGGCTCCGCCGAAGTCACCCCGCAGTACGAGGAGTTCGCCGAGGCCGTACGGCAGGTCTGCGACGACCTCGGCCAGCAGCTCATCCGGGACGCCGAGGGCGCCAGCAAGGACATCAAGGTCGAGGTGATCAACGCCGCGACCGAGGACGACGCCGTGGAGGTGGGCCGCTCCATCGCCCGCAACAACCTCCTCAAGTGCGCCATCCACGGCGAGGACCCCAACTGGGGGCGCGTGCTCTCCGCGATCGGCACCACGTCCGCCGCCTTCGAGCCCGACCGGCTCAACGTCGCCATCAACGGCGTCTGGGTCTGCAAGAACGGTGGTGTCGGCGAGGACCGCGACAAGGTCGACATGCGCTACCGCGAGGTGCACATCGTCGCCGACCTCGCCGCCGGGCCCGAGACCGCCACCATCTGGACCAACGACCTCACCGCCGACTACGTCCACGAGAACAGCGCGTACTCGTCATGAGCAGTGGAGCGACGCGCAAGCACACCGCCCTGCCCAAGGCGCAGATCCTCATCGAGGCCCTGCCCTGGCTGGTCCGGCACAACGGCAAGACGGTCGTCATCAAGTTCGGCGGCAACGCCATGATCGACGAGGACCTCAAGGCCGCCTTCGCGAAGGACGTGGTGTTCCTGCACCACGCCGGCCTCAAGCCCGTCGTCGTGCACGGCGGCGGCCCGCAGATCAGCGCCGCCCTCGACCAGCACGGCATCGTCAGCGAGTTCAAGGCCGGCCTCCGGGTGACCACCGAGGACGCCATGGACGTCGTACGGATGGTGCTGGCCGGGCAGGTCCAGCGCGAACTGGTCGGGCTGCTCAACCAGCACGGGCCCCTCGCCGTCGGCCTGACCGGCGAGGACGCGCACACCATTACCGCGACCAAGCACCAGCCCGAGATCGACGGCGAGCTGGTCGACATCGGGCGCGTGGGCGAGATCACCGCGATCGACACCGGCGCCATCGAGGCCCTGCTCGCCGACGGCCGCATCCCGGTCGTCTCGTCGATCGCCCGCTCCCAGGACGACGGACATGTCTACAACGTCAATGCTGATACGGCGGCTGCGGCACTCGCTGCTGCACTGGACGCCGAAACCCTCATGGTCCTCACGGACGTCGAGGGCCTCTACGAGGACTGGCCGCACAGCGACGAGGTGATCAGCCGCCTCACCGCGACCGAGCTGGAGCGGCTGCTGCCGGATCTGTCGTCCGGCATGGTGCCGAAGATGGAGGGCTGCCTGCACGCCGTACGCAACGGCGTCACCACCGCCCGTGTCATCGACGGCCGGGTCCAGCACTCGATCCTGCTGGAGATCTTCACCGACGAGGGCATCGGCACGATGGTCGTGCCCGACGAGCAACAGGGGGAAGCCGTATGACCGCCCATCAGGAGTACGCCGAGCGGTGGCAGGGCGCGCTCATGAACAACTACGGCACCCCGCTGCTGCCCCTGGCACGCGGCGAGGGCACCCGCGTCTGGGACGCCGACGGCACCTCCTACCTCGACTTCGTGGGCGGCATCGCCACCAACGCCCTCGGCCACGCCCACCCGGCCGTCGTCGAGGCCGTCACCCGGCAGATTGGCTCCCTCGGCCACATCTCCAACTTCTTCATGGCCGAGCCGACCGTCGCCCTCGCCGAGCGGCTGCTGCGCCTCTTCGGCCGGGACGGCAAGGTCTTCTTCTGCAACTCAGGCGCCGAGGCCAACGAGGCCGCCTTCAAGATCGGCCGGCTGACCGGGCGGACCCACATCGTCGCCACCGAGGGCGCCTTCCACGGGCGGACCATGGGCGCCCTGGCCATGACCGGCCAGGCCGGCAAGCGTGAACCGTTCCTGCCGCTGCCCGGCGACGTCACCCACGTGCCGTTCGGCGACGCGCAGGCCCTGGCCGCCGCGGTCACCGACGAGACCGCGCTTGTCATCCTGGAGCCGGTCCAGGGCGAGCTCGGCGTCGTCGTCCCGCCGGCCGGATACCTCAAGGCCGCCCGGGCCATCACCGCCGCGACCGGGGCGCTCCTCGTCCTCGACGAGGTACAGACCGGCATCGGCCGGACCGGGCACTGGTTCGAGTACCAGGCCCACGAGGGCGTGCTGCCCGACGTCGTCACCCTCGCCAAGCAGCTCGGCGGCGGACTGCCGCTCGGCGCGACCGTCGCCTTCGGGCGGGCCGCCGACCTGCTCCAGCCCGGCCAGCACGGCACGACCTTCGGCGGCAACCCCGTCGCCTGCGCCGCCGGGCTCGCCGTCCTCGACACCATCGAGAACGAGGGGTTGCTGGAGAACGTCAAGCGGCAGAGCGAGAGGCTGCGGGACGGAATCGAGGGCCTCGGCCATCCGTTGATCGATTTCGTCCGGGGTACGGGGCTCCTC
>NZ_JBEXSH010000291.1:0-9622 GCF_040613555.1 Streptomyces sp. NPDC006265 | reverse complement strand
GTTGGTCCCGCTGATCCCGAACGACGAGACACCCGCGCGACGCGGCTCACCGTCACGAGCGGTCCACTCACGCTCCTCGGTCAGCAACTCGACCGCACCCGCGTCCCACTCCACGAACGGCGACGGCTCGTCCACGTGCAACGTCCGCGGCAGCACACCGTGCCGCATCGCCTGCACCATCTTGATCACACCACCGACACCCGCGGCAGCCTGCGCATGCCCGATGTTCGACTTCAACGACCCCAGCAGCAGCGGCTGTTCACGCTCCTGTCCGTACGTCGCCAGCAACGCCTGCGCCTCGATCGGATCGCCCAGCCGCGTGCCCGTGCCGTGCGCCTCCACCGCGTCCACCTCGGAAGCGGACAGACCGGCCGAGGCCAGTGCCTGGCGGATGACGCGCTCCTGCGACGGACCGTTCGGCGCCGTCAGGCCGTTCGAGGCGCCGTCCTGGTTCACCGCGCTGCCCCGGACGACCGCCAGCACCTGGTGCCCGTTGCGCACCGCGTCCGACAGGCGCTCCACCACCAGCAGGCCCACGCCCTCCGACCAGGCCACACCGTCTGCCGCCGCAGCGAACGACTTGCACCGGCCGTCGGGCGACAGACCGCGCTGGCGGGAGAACTCCACGAAGACGTGCGGTCCGGCCATGACGGTCACCCCGCCCGCGAGGGCGAGCGAGCACTCGCCGTTGCGCAGCGCGTTCGCCGCGAGGTGCAGTGCTACCAGCGAGGACGAGCAGGCCGTGTCGACGGTGACCGCCGGGCCCTCGAAGCCGTAGGTGTAGGAGAGCCGGCCGGACACGACGCTGGAGAGGTTGCCGGCGAGCAGGAAGCCCTCGTACTCCTCGGGGCTCGCCGCGAGACGGGACGCGTAGTCGTCGTACATGGCGCCGGTGAACACGCCGGTGTCCGAGCCGTGCAGGCCGGCCGGGTCGATGCCGGCGTGCTCGAACGCCTCCCAGGCCGTCTCCAGCAGCAGCCGGTGCTGCGGGTCCATGGCGGTCGCCTCACGCGGCGGGATGCCGAAGAAGGCGGGGTCGAACCGGTCGGCCTCGTGCAGGAATCCGCCGTGCCGGACGTAGGAGGTGCCGGTGTGGGCGGGGTCCGGATCGTAGAGGCCGTCCAGGTCCCAGCCCCGGTTGCCGGGGAACTCACTGATCGCGTCCCCGCCATCGGAGACCAGCCGCCAGAGGTCGTCCGGTGACGCGACGCCGCCCGGGTAGCGGCAGGCCATGCCCACGATCGCGATGGGTTCGTCCTGGGCGGCGGCGGGCCGTGCGGTACGGGCCGGTGCCGGGGCGGCGGTGTCCGCGATCCGGGTGAGCAGGTGATCGGCGACCGCGTCGGGCGTGGGGTGGTCGAAGACGACGGTGGCGGACAGCCGCAGTCCGGTGGCGGTGTTCAGGCGGTTGCGCAGTTCGACACCGGCGAGGGAGTCGAAGCCGCTCTCCTTGAAGGCGCGCTTGGGATCGAGGCGCCGCGGGTCGGTGTGGCCGAGGACACCGGCCACGATGCCGCGGACGAGGTCGAGTACGGTCTCGCGGCGCCGGTCCTGCGGCAGGGCGGCGATCCGCTGCGCCCAGGTGGTGCCCTCGGTGCCGGCGTCGGCGGCCCGGGCGGCAGTGCGCCGGGAGCGGGGGGCCGGGGCCAGGCCGCGCAGCAGGGGCGAGGACTCGGCGCGCAGGGCCCGCTGTTCGAACACCGCGGGCACACGCAGCGCGTCGTCGCCGGCCAGGGCCGCGTCGAAGAGGGCCAGGGCGTGCTCGGGGGTGAGGGTCCTGATGCCCTGGCGCGTCCAGCGGGCCAGGTCGGCGTCGCCGAGGGTGCCGCCCATGCCGTGGGTGCCGTCCCAGAGGCCCCAGGCGAGGGAGGTGGCGGGGAGCCCGGCAGCCCGGCGGTGCGCCGCCAGCGCGTCCAGGAACGCGTTCCCGGCCGCATAGTTCGCCTGCCCCGCCGTACCCAGCAGACCCGACACCGACGAATACAGAACGAACGCCCGCAGATCCATGCCCCGGGTCAACTCGTGCAGATGCCACGCCGCATCCACCTTCGGACGCAACACCGAATGCAACCGCTCAGGCGTCAAACCCTCCACCGTCACGTCATCCAGCACACCCGCCGTATGCACCACACCCGACAACTCACCCACACCGGCCAGCAGTTCACCCAACGACGCTCGGTCACTCACATCACACGCGGCCACGTTCACCCAAGCGCCCAGAGCCTCCAGCTCCGCCCGCAACTCCCCCGCACCAGGAGCCGCCTCACCGCGCCGGCTCACCAGCACCAGCGAACGCACCCCGTGAACCGTCACCAGATGCCGGGCCACCACAGCACCCAGACCACCCGTACCACCCGTCACCAACACCGGCCCCTCACCCCAGGCCACCGCACCACCCTCACCCGGCACCGCCCGCCGCAACCTCGGCACCACCAACCCACCCGACCGCACCGCCACCTGCGCCTCACCCGAAGCGAGGGCGGCAGCCAGGATCCGCTCGTCGGTGGAGGTGTCGGCGTCGATCAGGACCACCCGGTCCGGATGCTCGGACTGCACGCTGCGCAGCAGGCCCCACAGCGGTGCCTGGGCCGGTTCGGGGACCGGGTCGCCGGGTGCGGCGGCCACCGCGCCCGGAGTGAGTACCGCGAGGCGCGCGTCGGCCAGGCGCTCGTCGGCGAGGAAGTCCTGCACGAGGCGCAGGAACGCCTCCGCCGTGTGGTGGGCACGAGCCGCCACATCCCCGTGTCCGTCACCGGCGGGGGCGCGTACGAGCACCACGTCCGCCGTGCCGTCCACCTGTGTGAGGTCGCTCGCCTCCACGACGCGCGGGGCATCGCCCTCGGGCGTCGCGACCGGCGTCCATTCCACGGCGTACAGGGCGTCGTCGAGCCGTGGTTCGGAGCGGAGGCGGTCCTTGGCGACCGGGCGCAGGGCGAGGGACTCCACGCTGATGACGGGAGCACCGACGGCGTCCGCGGCGTGCAGCGCGTAGGTGCCGGGCCCGCCGGGCTCGATCCGCACCCGCAGGGTGTCGGCGCCGCCGGCGTGCAGGGACGCGCCGGACCAGGCGAACGGCAGCCGGATGGTGTCGGCGGCGGTGTCGTCGTCCCCGGCGGCGTGCAGCACGACCGGGTGCAGGAGCGCGTCGAAGAGGGCGGGGTGCAGTCCGAACCGGTCGGCGCCGTTCTTGTGCGCGTCGGGCAGGGCGACCTCGGCGTAGAGCGCGTCGGCCGTGCGCCACAGGCGTGTCAGGCCCTGGAAGGCCGGGCCGTAGGTGTAGCCCAGTCCGGCGAGGCGTTCGTAGGCGTCGTCCAGGGGCATCTCGTCGGCGTCGGCGGGCGGCCACTGGCTCAGGTCGGGGCCGGTGGGCGGGGTGCCGCCGAGGGTGCCGGAGGCGTGCCGTGTCCACAGCTGCTCGGCATCCGGGCCGCTGTCCTCGCAGGCGTGGATCTCCACGGGTCGGCTGCCAAAGGCGTCCGGTGCGCCGACGGCGACCTGGACGCGCACGGCGCCCTGCCGCGGCAGTTCCAGGGGTGCTTCCAGGGTCAGTTCGTCGATCTGGTCGATGCCCAGGCGGCCCGCCGCCGTGAGGGCCAGTTCCAGCAGCGCGGTGGCGGGCACGAGGACCGTGCCGGTGATGGCGTGGTCGGCGAGCCAGGGCTGGTCGGCGACGGCGAGGCGGCCGGTGAGCACCAGTCCGTCGCTGCCGGCCAGTTCCATCGAGGCGTGCAGGAGAGGGTGGCCGGCCGCGTCGAGACCCAGGCCCCGGGCGTCGAGCGGGCGTTCGGGCGTGAGCCAGTAGCGCTCGCGCTGGAAGGGGTATGTCGGCAGGTCGACGAGGCGGGCGCCGGGGTGGAAAGTCTCCGCGGCGAGGGGCGCGCCGCCCGTCCAGGCCGCGGCGATCCCGGCGAGGAAGGTCTCGTCCTCGGGGCGTGCGGACCGCAGCAAGGGGACGACGACGGCGGCGTCCGCGTCGGCCAGGGCGGCCCGGGTCAGCGGGGCGAGCACGGCGTCGGGACCGGTCTCGACGAACACCGTGGCGCCGTGCCGGTGCAGGGCCCGGGCGGCGTCGGCGAACCGTACGGGCCGGCGGATCTGCCGCGCCCAGTAGTCGGGCGAGGTCAGCTCGTCGGGGGTGGCGAGTTCGCCGGTGACCGTGGAGACGATCGGGATGCGCGGCGCGTGGAAGGTGAGGCCTTCGGCGATCGCGCGGAACTCGTCGAGGATCTCGTCCATGTGCGGCGAGTGGAAGGCGTGGCTGACCTGGAGCCGGCGGGTGCGGCGGCCCCGGGCGCGCCACTGTCCGGCCAGTTCCTCCACGGCGTCCTCGTCGCCCGAGATCACGAGGGAGTCGGGGGCGTTGACGGCGGCGAGGTCGAGCCGGCCTGCCGCCTTCCTGAGGTCGTCGGCGATCTCGGCTTCGGTGGCCTCCACGGCGATCATGGCGCCGCCCGCGCGTGCCGCCTCCATGAGCCTCCCCCGGGCCGCGACGAGCCGGGCCGCGTCGGCGAGGGACAGCACGCCCGCGACATGGGCCGCGGCGAGCTCGCCGATGGAGTGCCCGGTGAGCAGGTCCGGTGTGGTGCCGTGGTGGGAGAGGAGCCGGAACAGGGCGACCTCTACGGCGAACAGGGCGGGCTGGGTGTAGGCGGTGCGGTGCAGCAGCCGGGCGGGCTCGGTGTCCGCTTCGGCGAACATCACCGTACGGAGGGGCAGTTCGAGGTGCTCGTCGAGGGCCGCGCACGCCTCGTCCAGGGCCGCCGCGAACACCGGTGACGCGGCGTACAGTTCGCGGCCCATGCCGGCGCGCTGGGCGCCCTGCCCGGTGAACAGGAAGGCGGTGCGGCCCGCGCCCGCGGCGCTGCCGGTGACGACCTGCGCGGTCTCCTCGCCCCGGGTCAGGGCGGCGAGTCCGGCGAGGAGCGTGTCGGTGTCCGCGGCGGTGACCACGGCGCGGTGCGGCAGCGCGGCGCGGGTGACGGCGAGGGACGCGCCGAGGTCGACGAGGTGCGTGCCGCTCTCCGTGACGACGTCGTGCAGGCGCCGGGCCTGGGCGCGCAGCGCCGCATCGTCCCGGGCGGACAGCACGAACGGAACCGGCCCCGGCAGCTCCGGCCGCTCGGCGGCGACCTCCTCGGGTGTCACGAACTCCTCGACCACCACATGCGCGTTGGTCCCGCTGATCCCGAACGACGAGACACCCGCGCGACGCGGCTCACCGTCACGAGCGGTCCACTCACGCTCCTCGGTCAGCAACTCGACCGAGCCTGTGTCCCACTCCACGAACGGCGACGGCTCGTCCACGTGCAACGTCCGAGGCAGCACACCGTGCCGCATCGCCTGCACCATCTTGATCACGCCGCCCACGCCCGCGGCAGCCTGCGCATGCCCGATGTTCGACTTCAACGACCCCAGCAGCAGCGGCTGTTCGCGATCCTGGCCGTACGTCGCCAGCAACGCCTGCGCCTCGATCGGATCGCCCAGCCGCGTGCCCGTGCCGTGCGCCTCCACCGCGTCCACCTCGGCGGGGGCGAGGCGGGCGTCGTCGAGGGCGTCGCGGATGACGCGCTGCTGGGAGGGGCCGACCGGGGCGGTGAGGCCGTTGCCCGTGCCGTCCTGGTTGATCGCGCTGCCCCGCACCACCGCCAGCACCCGGTGTCCCTCGCGGAGGGCGTCCGACAGTCGCTCGACGACCAGGAGGCCGACGCCCTCGGCCCAGGATGTGCCGTCGGCGGACGCGGCGAAGGACTTGGAGCGACCGTCGGCGGCCAGGCCGCGTTGGCGGGAGAACTCCACGAACATGCCGGGCGACGACATGACGGTCGCGCCGCCCGCGAGGGCCAGGTTGGTCTCGCCCGTACGCAGGGAGCGCACCGCCATGTGCAGGGCGACCAGCGAGGACGAGCAGGCCGTGTCGACGGTGACGGCCGGGCCGAGCAGACCGAGCTGGTAGGCGATGCGGCCGGACATGACGCTCGGCGTGGTGCCGGTGAGGAGGTGTCCCTCGACGGTGTCGGGGGCCTCGTGCATCCGGGGCCCGTAGTCGAGGGTGGTGGCGCCCACGAACACGCCGGTCCGGCTGCCCTTGAGGGCGGTGGCGTCCAGGCCGGCCCGCTCGACGGCCTCCCAGGCGGTCTCCAGGAGGAGGCGCTGCTGCGGGTCCATGGCGAGGGCCTCGCGGGGCGAGATCCCGAAGAACTCGTTGTCGAACAGGGGGGCGTCGTGCAGGAAGCCGCCCTCGCGGACGGTGCTGTGACCGCCGTGCGTGGGGTCGGCGTCGTACAGGCCGGTGTCCCAGCCGCGGTCGCCGGGGAAGCCGGATATGGCGTCCCGGCCGTCGGCGACCAGGTTCCACAGTTCCTCGGGAGAGGTGACGCCTCCCGGGTAGCGGCAGGCCATGCCGACGATGGCGATGGGTTCGTGCGCCATGTCGGGTGTGCCGCCCGGGCGGTCCTCGGTGAGGGCGGCCGTGTCCGGGCCGGCGAGGAGGGTGGTGAGGTGGGCGATGAGGGCGGCCGGCGTGGGGTGGTCGAACAGCAGGCCGCTGGGCAGCTTCAGTCCGGTGGCGGTGGCGAGGGCGTCGCGCAGCTCGACCGTCATCAGGGAGTCGAAGCCGAGGTCCTTGAAGGCGGCTTGCGGGTCGACGCGCCGGACGTCGGTGTGCTCCAGCACGGCTGCGACCTGCTCCAGCACGAGGGCGGTGGCGTCGGGGGCGTGCGGGCCCGGGGCGGCCGGGGGTGTGGCGGTGGTCCCGGCTTCCGACAGGGCCGGCGCGGATGTCTGTGCGGCGGGGGCCACGGGGGCGGCCGGGCCGTCGATCCAGTGGCGCTCGCGCTGGAAGGCGTAGGTGGGCAGCGGGACGCGGCGGCCCGGGCCGTCGGCGTGCACGGCCGCCCAGTCGACGGGCGTGCCGCGGACGAACGCGGCGGCGACGCCGGTGAGCAGGGAACGGACCTCGGCGCGGCCGGCGCGGAGCGTGGCGACGGGAGCGGTGGCCCCTGTGTCGCGGGCGCTAGCGGCGGCCAGCGCGGTCAGGACGCCGTCGGGACCCAGTTCCAGCAGGGTGGCGGCGCCCAGGTCCTCCAGGGTGCGTACGGCGTCGAGGTAGCGGACCGGACGGCGCACCTGCTCGGCCCAGTAGGCGGGTGAGGTCCACTCGCCGGGTGCGACGGCGGCGCCGGTGACCGTGGACACGGCGGCGATCCGCGGCTCGTGGAAGGTCAGCTCCTCCAGGACCGCGCGGAAGGGCTCCAGCATCGGGTCCATCAGCGGCGAGTGGAAGGCGTGGCTGACCGTGAGACGGCGGGTCTTGCGGCCCTGCGCGGCGAGCTGCTCCGCGACGGCGGTGACGCTGTCCAGCGCGCCCGAGAGCACCGTCGCGCGCGGCCCGTTGACGGCGGCGACGGCCACCGGCCCGTCCTGCGCGGCGAGCAGGGGCAGCACCTCGTCCTCGGTGGCCTCGACGGCGATCATCGCGCCTCCGGCGGGCAGTTCCTGCATCAGGCGGCCCCGGGCGGCGACCAGCCGGGCGGCGTCGTCGAGGGACAGCACACCCGCGGCATGGGCGGCCGCGATCTCCCCGATGGAGTGCCCGGCCACATGGCCGGGGGCGACGCCCCAGGAGGTGACGAGGCGGTACAGGGCGACCTCGACGGCGAAGAGCGCGGGCTGGGTCCAGGCGGTGTCGTGCAGGCCGGCGCCGGAGTCGACCACCTCGGCGAGGGGCCGGTCGAGCAGCGGGGCGAAGGCCCGGCACACCTCGTCGAAGGCGGCGCGGAACGCCGGGAAGGCGTCGCGCAGTTCCCGTCCCATGGCGGCGCGCTGGGCGCCCTGTCCGGTGAAGAGGAAGGCCGTCGTGCCGGGGCGGACGGCTCCGGTGACGACCTGCGCGGCGGCGCGGCCCCCGGCCAGGGCGGTCAGGCCGGCGACCATGCCGGACCGGTCGTCGGCGAGGACGACGGCCCGGTGGTCGAAGACGGTGCGGGTGGTGGCCAGGGAATGGCCGATGTCCTCGGGGCGGGGCTCGGGCTCGGCGGTCACGGCGGCGCGCAGCCGGCCGGCCTGCGCCCCGCGGGCGGCGGCATCGCGGCCGGAGTCGACCCCGGCCAGCAGGGCACCCGCTGCGTCGCGTGCCTCGGCCGGTGCCGGTGTGGCCGGTCCCTCCCCGAGGACCACGTGTGCGTTGGTGCCGCCCATGCCGAACGAGGACACGCCGGCGATGAGCGCCCGGTCGGGGGCGGGCCAGTCACCGGTCTCGCGCTGCACCTCCAGGCCCAGTTCGGCCAGCGGGATCGCCGGGTTCGGGGTGTCGAAGTTGAGGCTGGCGGGCAGGCGGCGTTGGCGCAGGGCCAGCAGGGTCTTGATCAGGCCGACGATGCCCGCGGCGCCCTCCAGGTGCCCCACGTTGGTCTTCGCGGAGCCGACCCGCAGCGGACCGGCGTCGGAGCGGGCCGCTCCCAGCACCGCGCCCAGCGCGGCGGCCTCGACGGGATCGCCGACCGGCGTGCCGGTGCCGTGCAGTTCGACGTACTGGACGGCGTCGGGGGCGAGTCCGCCGCGTTCGTACGCCTCGCGCAGGACCCGCTCCTGGGTCTCCTGGCCGGGCACGGTCAGTCCGGGGGTGGATCCGTCGTTGTTGACGGCGCTGGCGTGGATCACGCCGAGGACGTCGTCGCCGTCCGCGAGGGCCCGGGACAGCGGCTTGAGGACGACGGCGCCGCCGCCCTCGCCGCGGACGAAGCCGTTGGCGCGGGCGTCGAAGGTGTAGGTGGTGCCGTCGGGAGAGAGACCGCCGAAGCGCTCCCCCGCGACCGCGGCCTCGGCGAGGATGTTGAGGTTGACCCCGGCGACGATGGCCGCGTCGGACTCGACGGCGCGCAACGACTCGCAGGCCAGGTGCACGGCGACCAGCGAGGAGGACTGGGCCGAGTCGACGGTGAGGCTGGGGCCGCGCAGGCCGAGGTGGTAGGAGACCCGGTTGGCGATCACGCCGCGGTTGACGCCGGTCATGGTGTGCTGGGTGACGGCACGGGCGCCGTGCTGGTAGAGCAGCGCCGCATAGTCGTCGCGCAGGGTGCCGACGAACACGGCCGTGCGGCTGCCGCGCAGGGCGGCCGGGACGATCCCGGCGTTCTCCAGTGCCTCCCAGGCCAGTTCCAGCACGAGGCGCTGCTGGGGATCCATGGTGCGCGCCTCGCGCGGGGCGATGCCGAAGAACCCGGCGTCGAAGGTGTCGACGCGTTCCAGGAAGCCCCCGTGGCGCAGGCCCGGTCCGGTGCTCTCGGACCCGGCCTCGCCGGTCGCGGGCCGCAGGCGGTCCGCCGGGACCGGGGTGATGGCGGAGGTGCCGGTGCTGAGCAGGTCCCAGAACGCCTCGGGATTGCCCGCTCCGGGCAGACGGCAGGAAAGGCCGACGACCGCGATGTCCTCGCTCCGTGCACGGCGCGTCCCGATCGATTCGGACTGGTGCTGATTCGTCATCGCGCTCGACTGCCCTTTCGGCCGAATTACCGCAAGACTGCTGAGTGGGGGAATGTTCGGCCCGATCGTAGGCAGGGGGTCTCTCCCCCCTCTCAGTGTCCGGCCTCACTTCGGTAATTCGGTGCGGACGAAAAGGAGGGGG
>NZ_JBEXSH010000290.1:0-9626 GCF_040613555.1 Streptomyces sp. NPDC006265 | reverse complement strand
ATGCGGTCGCGGATGGTGCCGTAGTCACCCTCGAACTCGTCCCAGGGGATGTCCGCCTTGCCGCTCTTGCCTCACAGGCAAATTTCTTGCCTCACAGGCAAAACGCCTATCGGTTGGCCACCGCCTGCTTGACCAGGGTCTTCCCGAAATCCCAGACCAGCCCGCCGTTGTGTGCGTCGTCCATCACGGCCGTGAAGGCGTCGACGAACCGGTCCACCTCCCGCTCGCCGATGATCAGCGGCGGGATCAGCTTGATCACCTCCATGTGGTCGCCGGAGACCTGGGTGAGGATCCGGTGCCGCTGCAGCAGCGGCACGACGACCATCTGCGCGAACAGCCCCTTGCGAGCGGCCTGGAGCATGGCCCAGCGGCTGCGCAGCTTCAGCGACCTGGGGCGTCCGAACTCGATGCCGATCATCAGGCCCCGGCCGCGGACCTCGGCGAGCATCTCGTACTGGTCGGTGAGCGCGGCCAGCCGGGACCTGAGCCGCTCCCCGGTGGCCCGGACGTTCGCGACGATCTGCTCGTTCTCCATCACCGACAGCACCGCGAGGCCCGCCGCCATGGCCTGTGCATTGGATCCGAAGCTCGCCGAGTGGACGAGGACGCGGTCCATGGACGAGTAGACCTTCTTGAAGATCCAGTCCTTGCCGATCGTGGCACCGACCGGCACATAGCCGCCGGACAGCGCCTTGGCCACGCACACCAGGTCGGGTTCTACGCCGTCCTCGTGCTGGTAGGCGTAGAAGTCGCCGGTCCGGCCGAGGCCGGTCTGCACCTCGTCGGCGATGAGCAGCGCCTTGTGCCGGTGCAGCAGGTCCTGGGCGGCCCGCAGCCAGCCGGGCGGGCCCGTGAGGACGCCCTTGCCCTGGATCGGCTCGACGATCAGCGCGGCGACGTCGCCCTTCTTCAGCTCCCTCGCCAGGGCGTCGAGGTCGCCGAGCGGGACGGCCGTGTCGGGCAGCAGCGGGGCGAAGCCGTCGCGGAAGCCGGACTCGCCGTTCACGGAGAGGGAGCCGGTGGTCAGGCCGTGGAAGGCGTGCGCGCAGTACAGGATCCTGGGCCTGCCGGTGACGAACCGGGCGAACTTCAGGGCGCCCTCGACGGCTTCGGTGCCGCTGTTGCCGAAGAACACCCGGTCCAGGTGAGGGCTGTGTGCGAGGAGCTTCTCCGCCAGCAGGCCCGGCAGCGGCGGGCAGTCGAAGCGGGTGAGATCGGCGAGCTGCGCGTCCAGGACGTCGTGCACCGCCTTGCGCACCACGGGGTGGTGGCGGCCGAGGCCCATCACCCCGAACCCGGCGAGCATGTCCAGGTAGTCGTTGCCGTCCGCGTCCCAGAAGTAGGCGCCCTCGGCGCGCTCGTAGACCTTGTCGAAGCCGATGGTGTGCAGCATGCGCGGGAGCTGGTGGTTGAGGTACCGGGTGTGCAGCTCGTAGCGCTCGGCCCCGCGCTCGGCCAGCAGCTTGCCGAGGTCGAACTCCCCGGCCTGCGACGACTCCGACGCGGACTCGGCGGTTGTCATTCCTGTGGCTCCTTGGACAGCTCTTCCTTGACGGCCAGGCTCGCGCCGATCCGTCCGGCGACCTCGACAGGTGTCAGGCCGATGTCGGCGAGCACCTCACCGCGCTTGGCGTGTGCGAGGAACTGCTCGGGGATGCCGAACCGCCGTACCGGCACGTCGACGTCGGCGTCGCCCAGGGCCAGCGCCACGGCCGAACCGACCCCGGCCGCACGGCTGTTGTCCTCGACGACGGCGACCAGGCGGTGCTCGGCGGCGAGGCCCGGGAGTGCCGGGTCGACGGGCTTGACCCAGCGGGGGTCGACGACGGTGCAGCCGATGCCGCGCGCTTCGAGCAGCTCGGCTGCCTGGAGGCAGACCGGCGCCATCACACCGACGGCCACGAGGAGAGCCTGCGGCCGGGGGGAACGGTGCAGCACGTCCAGTCCGCCCACCCGGTCCACGGCCGGGATCGACGGGCCGACGGACTCCTTAGGGAACCGCAGCAGCGTCGGCGCGTCGTCCACGGCGACCGCCTCGCGCAACTGGGCCCGCAGCTGGTCGGCGTCCCGTGGCGCGGCGATCCTGAGGCCGGGCACCACCTGGAGGACGGACATGTCCCACATGCCGTTGTGGGAGGCCCCGTCGACACCGGTGACCCCGGCCCGGTCCAGGACGAAGGTCACCCCGCAGCGGTGCAGGGCCACGTCCATGAGCAGCTGGTCGAAGGCGCGGTTGAGGAAGGTGGCGTAGACGGCGACGACCGGGTGCAGTCCGCCGGTCGCCAGGCCGGCCGCGGACACGGCCGCGTGCTGCTCGGCGATGCCGACGTCCCAGACCCGGTCCGGGAACCGTTCGGCGAACCCGCCCAGGCCAACGGGATGCAGCATGGCGGCGGTGATCGCCACGACGTCCTCGCGCTCCTCGCCGATCCTGACGATCTCCTCGCCGAACACCGAGGTCCAGGAGGGGCCGCCCGCCGGGGAGAGCGGTGCGCAGGTCAGCGGGTCCATCACGCCGACGGTGTGGAAGTGGTCCTCCTCGTGGGCGAGGGCGGGCTCGTAGCCGCGGCCCTTCTCCGTGAGGCAGTGCACGAGCACCGGCCCGTGGAAGCGTTTCGCGCGCCGCAGCGCGGACTCCACGGCCCCGGTGTCGTGCCCGTCGATCGGCCCCACGTACTTCAGGCCCAGGTCCTCGAAGAGGCCCTGCGGGGCGAAGGCGTCCTTGAAACCCTTCTTGGCGCCGTGCAGGGCCTCGTAGAGGGTGTTGCCGACCAGGGGCGTGCCCTGGAGCATGTCCTTGCCCCAGGCCAGGACCCGCTCGTAGCCGTCGGTCGTGCGCAGCGTGGCGAGGTGGTTGGCGAGGCCGCCGATGGTGGGGGCGTAGGAGCGTTCGTTGTCGTTGACGACGATGATCAGCGGGCGGTTCTTGGCGGCCGCGATGTTGTTCAGGGCCTCCCAGGCCATGCCGCCGGTGAGGGCCCCGTCGCCGATGACCGCGACGACATGGCCCTTCTCGCCCTGCACCTGGCGGGCCTTGGCGAGCCCGTCGGCCCAGCCGAGGGCGGTGGAGGCGTGGCTGTTCTCGATGACGTCGTGCTCGGACTCCTCGCGCGAGGGGTAGCCGGACAGGCCGCCCTTGCCGCGCAGCTTGGAGAAGTCCTGGCGGCCGGTCAGCAGTTTGTGGACGTAGCTCTGGTGGCCGGTGTCCCACAGGATGCGGTCGACCGGCGACTCGAAGACCCGGTGCAGGGCGATGGTCAGCTCCACCACGCCCAGGTTGGGTCCCAGATGGCCGCCGGTCCTGGCGACCGCGTGCACCAGGAACTCCCGGATCTCCTCCGACAGTTCCCCCAGTTCCGCATCGGACAGCGCCTTCAGGTCGCGTGGTCCCCGGATGCTCTCCAGAATCGTCACGCTCGGGCCCCCTTCGAATTCCGTGCTGCTCAGCTCACGGTGACGGCCGGCTCCCCCGACCCCACGCCGTCCTGCTCCATCTGCTCGGCGATCTTCATCGCCTCTTCGATCAGCGTCTCGACGATCTTGGACTCGGGGACGGTCTTGATGACCTCGCCCTTGACGAAGATCTGCCCCTTGCCGTTGCCGGAGGCGACCCCCAGATCGGCCTCCCGTGCCTCGCCGGGCCCGTTGACCACACACCCCATGACGGCGACCCGCAGCGGCACCTCCATGCCGTCGAGCCCGGCCGTGACCTCCTCGGCCAGCTTGTAGACGTCGACCTGGGCCCGCCCGCAGGACGGGCACGACACGATCTCCAGCCGGCGCTCCTTGAGCCCGAGGGACTGGAGGATCTGGATGCCGACCTTGACCTCCTCGGCCGGCGGCGCGGACAGCGACACCCGGATCGTGTCGCCGATGCCCCGCGACAGCAGCGCCCCGAACGCCACCGCCGACTTGATCGTGCCCTGGAAGGCAGGCCCGGCCTCCGTCACGCCCAGGTGCAGCGGATAGTCGCAGCTCTCGGCCAGCTGCCGGTACGCCTCGATCATGACGACCGGGTCGTTGTGCTTGACGGAGATCTTGATGTCCCGGAAGCCGTGCTCCTCGAACAGGGACGCCTCCCACAGGGCGCTCTCCACGAGTGCCTCGGGGGTGGCCCTGCCGTACTTCTGGAGGAGGCGCCGGTCCAGCGACCCGGCGTTGACGCCGATGCGGATCGGCGTGCCGTGGTCCTTCGCCGCCTGGGCGATCTCCTTGATCCGGTCGTCGAACTGCTTGATGTTGCCCGGGTTGACGCGGACGGCCGCGCAGCCCGCCTCGATGGCCGCGAACACGTACTTCGGCTGGAAGTGGATGTCCGCAATCACAGGGATCTGCGACTTGCGGGCGATGGTCGCCAGGGCGTCGGCGTCGTCCTGCGTGGGGCAGGCGACCCGGACGATCTGGCAGCCCGACGCGGTCAGCTCCGCGATCTGCTGCAAGGTGGCGCCGACGTCCGACGTACGGGTCGTCGTCATCGACTGCACCGACACCGGGGCCCCTCCCCCGACCGCCACCGGACCGACCTGGATCCGGCGCGAGGCGCGCCGCTCGGCGATCGGACGGAGCGGCACCTCGGGGACGCCCAGCTCAACGGCGGTCATGGCCTCACTCCCGGTTCCCGGAGACCGTCTCGCGCAGTGCGCGCAGGGACTCCTTCAGCGATCCCATGGTGGCGAGGACGGCGGTGGGCTCGTAACCGCAGTGCGCCATGCAGTTGGCGCAGCGCGGGTCCTTGCCGCGGCCGTACTTGTCCCAGTCGGTGTCCTCCACCAGCTCCCGGTACGTCGGCACGTATCCGTCGCTCATCAGGTAGCAGGGGCGCTGCCAGCCGAAGAGCGAGTAGTTCGGGATCGCCCACGCCGTGCACGGGAAGTCGACCTTGCCCTCCAGGAAGTCCAGGAAGAGCGGGGAGTGGTTGAGCCGCCAGCGCCGCCGGTTGCCGCCGGAGAAGGCCTTCTTGAACAGCTCGCGGGTCTGCTCCACGCCGAGGAAGTGCTCCTGGTCGGGCGCCTTCTCGTAGGCGTAGGCGGGCGAGATCATCATCTCGTCGACCCGGAGGTCGTCGTTGAGGAAGTTCAGCACCTCGATGATGGTCTGCGGGGTGTCGGTGTTGAAGAAGGTCGAGTTGGTCGTGACCCGGAAGCCGCGCCGCTTGGCCTCCTTGATCGCCTCCACGGCCTCGTCGAACACGCCCTCCTTGGCGACCGACTCGTCGTGCCGCTCGCGCAGGCCGTCGATGTGCACCGCGAAGGCGAAGTAGGGCGACGGCGTGAACTTGTCCATCTTCTTGCGCAGCAGCATCGCGTTGGTGCAGAGGAAGACGTACTTGCGTTTGGCCACCAGCTGGCGGACGATCTCGTCGATCTGGGGGTGCATCAGCGGCTCGCCGCCGGCGATGGACACCATCGGGGCGCCGGACTCCATGACCGCCCCCACTGCCTGGGCTACCGGCATCCGCTGCTTGAGCACCCCGGCCGGATGCTGGATCTTGCCGCACCCCTCGCACTTGAGGTTGCAGGCGAACAGCGGCTCCAGCTCGACGATCAGCGGGAACTTGTCCCGTCGGCGGATCTTCTGTTCAGCCAAGTATGTAGCGACCTTGATGGACTGTCGGAGCGGCATGGCCATCTGGCTCACCTCCTGGGGAGCAGCAAGGAACGGTGCCATTCGAAGAAAGCGGGAAGGACGGAACGAAGAACACGGAAAGCTGATATTCCACCGCGTACCGTGCCGATCCGGACGAGTTCATGTTCAGGAGCGTCCACGACCACCCGGACGGCCGCAACCGGGCGCTCCCCCGCACGCACGGCGCTCAGGAGCGTGACGGCGGACTCCATGTCGACCGCGATCGCGCCGGTCGCGCGCAGCGCGCCCCGTTCGGAGCCCCGCACGACGTGGTCGGAGCAGGTCAGCGGCCCGGTGTGCACCGTGCGCCCGGGCAGCGCACGGGCCAGCTCCTTGACCAGCAGCTCGGTCCCGGCGCAGGGGGTCGTGCCACGCGGGTCGCGGGTCTCCTCGGCGACAACGAGATCACCGGGGTGCATGCCCGGCGCGAGGCCGGCGCAGAAGCCGGTGGCCAGGACGGCGGCGTCGCGCAGGGCCGGGTCGGCCAGCATGCGGGTGACGGCCCGCTCGGCGGCGGCCGGCCCCATGCCCGTCCGCAGCACCGTGACCGGCCCTCCGGCCCCGCCCCGGCCGCCCGCGCGCAGGGCGAACTGCTCGATGCCGAGCGCGCAGGCGATCAGCAGCGGGAGCGGGGCGGGCTGTGCGCTCATCAGCTCCCCTTGGCCTCGGTGAGCGGCTTGCCGGTCCCGCTCCGCCGGAGTTCCTCGGCCTTGCCGCCCACCCGGCGTTCCTCGGCCCTCCCGGTCCCCCGCGGCTTGTCGGCGAAGGGTTCGCCGTGCAGATAGCGGCCGAGCGCGGTGAGCGGGAACACCTGCCGGTAGAGGTGGTAGTTGATCGAGAAGTCCCACGGGAAGCCCGTCCCCGTGAAGTACGGCTCGTCCCAGGAGCCGTCCGCCCGCTGGGTCGCCGCGAGCCACTCGATGCCGCGTTCGACGGCCTTGGAGTCCCGCTCCCCCGCCGCGAGCAGGGCCATCAGCGCCCACGCCGTCTGCGAGGCGGTCGAGGCGCCCCGGCCGCTCCATTGCCTGACGTGCTTGTAGGAGCGCAGGTCCTCGCCCCAGCCGCCGTCGTCGTTCTGGACCGACTCCAGCCAGGCCACGGCCCGCCGGATCGCCGGGTGCGCGGTGGGGATGCCGGCGGCGGTCAGGGCGGGCACGACGGACCCGGTGCCGTAGACGTAGTTGACGCCCCAGCGCCCGAACCACGAACCGTCCGGTTCCTGCTCGGCCAGCAGCCACTCGATGCCGCGGCGGGTGCGCGGGTCGTGGGCGAGTCCCTCCACCGCGAGCATCTCGACGACATGCGCGGTGACGTCGGCGGAAGGCGGGTCGATGACCTCGCCGAAGTCGCAGAACGGCAGCCGGTTCGGGAAGGGGCTGGTGTTGTCGACGTCGAAGGCGGCCCATGCGCCGTTCCTCGACTGCATGCCGAGAGTCCAGCGCATGCCGCGCACGGCGGCCCGGTCGAGCCGCTCCGGGTCGGGATGGGCGATCCGGCGCAGCGCCAGGATCACCTCGGCGGTGTCGTCGATGTCGGGGTAGTTGTCGTTGTGGAACTCGAACGCCCAGCCCCCGGGCGGCAGTCCGGGCCGCTTCACGGACCAGTCACCGGGCCGGACGATCTCCTCGCCCAGCATCCAGTCGGCCGCCTTCACCAACTGCGGGTGATCGGCGGGCACTCCGGCGTCCACGAGGGCGATCGCGGCCAGACAGGTGTCCCACACCGGCGACTGGCAGGCCTCGATCATCCGGGCGCCGTCCTCGCGCCACACGGCGAACCGGTCCAGGGACGCCAGCCCCTCGCGCATCACGGGGTGTTCGAGGTCGTAGCCGAGCAGGTGCAGGGCGATGATCGAGTACACGGCGGGGGGCTGGATGCCGCCCCAGCAGCCGTCGTTCTCCTGCCGCTCGATGATCCAGCGGGCGGCGCTGTTCAGGGCTGCTCTGCGCAGTCTGCGCGGGGCGACCTTCCGCAGGGCGTGCAGGCCCTTGTCCATCCGCTGGAAGGCCCCGTCCCAACTGAACGGCGACGCGAGGGGCCTCGGCGGATTGGGCCGGTCCGGGTCGGTGTGCAGCTCGTCGAGCGGGAAGGGGGCGGGGCGTACCGGCCGCTTCGCGGAGACGATCGTCAGCGGGACGATGGTCTGCCGCGCCCAGCAGCCGAAGTCGTAGATGTTGAGCGGCACCCACTTCGGGAAGAAGACGAGCTCGGGCGGGAGTTCGGGCAGGTCCTCCCACTTCCACCAGCCGAACAGGGCCAGCCAGATCCGGGTGAAGACCCGGGCTGCGGCGATGCCGCCCTGGGCGCGGACCCATGCGGAGGCCTTGGCCATGTGCGGGGCGTCGGGGGCGTCACCGGCCAGCCGGAGGGCGACGTACGCCTCGATGGTGGCGGACAGTTCGCTCGGTCCGCCGTAGAAGGTGGCCCAGGTGCCGTCCTCGCCCTGTTCGCCGCGGATGAAGAGCGCGGCGGCCTGTGTGGTCTTCTCGTCGCGGATGCCGAGGAACTGACGGAGCAGCAGGTCCTCGGCGTCCATCGTGACGTTGGTTTCGAGGTCTCCCTTCCACCAGCCCTCGGCGTCCTGGAGGGAGAGCAGGAAGTCGGTGGCACGCCGGGCGGCGCGTGCGGCGGCTTCCGGTACCCCGGCCGCCCCGGGGGTGTCGGTGTCGGTGTCGCTGGCCGCGGCGGCGCGGGGTGGCAGGGCCCCGGTGCTTCCGTCGGTCGTCGCTGTCATGGCTTCCCCTTCGTGCAGTGGTGCAGGTGTGCAGCTGCTGTGGGTCCGCCGTCGGCCGGTGCTCCGTGATGACTCACGGCACCGGCCGGCGACTACGCGAGGGCTATTCGGCCGATATTGATCATCTCTTCCGTACGACGACGAAGTCCGCGAGGGCCGTGAACTGCTCCCGCACCCGGTCGGGCATGTCGACGGCGTCGAGGGCTTGGATGGCGATGGTGTGCTGGCGGCGTGCCTCGTCGGCGGTCCACTCGCGGCCGCCGGCCTCTTCGATGAGGGCGGCGCGGGCCGCGAACTCCTCCTCGGAGAAGTTCTCGAAGTCGCTGGACCTGGCGTCGGCGGCGAGGATCTCGCCGAGCCGCTCGGAGGCCGGACCGCCCGCCGCGAGGGCGGCCACGACCGGCAGGGACTTCTTGCGCTGGCGCAGGTCGCTCCAGGTCTGCTTGCCGGTGGAGACCGGGTCGCCCCAGATGCCGAGCAGGTCGTCGACGGCCTGGAAGGCGAGGCCCAGGTGGTAGCCGTACTTCTCGAGGGTGTCGGCGGTGCGGTCGTCGGCGCCGCCGAGAACCGCGCCGATGGAGCTGGCGCAGGCGAGCAGGGCGCCGGTCTTGTTGCCCTCCATCTCCAGGCACTCCTCGACGCTGACGCGGTCACGGTGCTCGTAGGAGATGTCCTGGGCCTGGCCGTCGATCAGGGCGCGGGTGGCGGTGGTCAGGCGGCGGGTGGCGCGGCCGGCCTCGACGGTGCCGAGTTCGAGGAGCACCTCGTTGGCGAGGGCGAACAGGGCGTCGCCGACCAGGATGGCCTGGGCGGGGCCGTGCACCTTCCAGACCGTGTCGCGGTGACGGCGCTGCTCGTCGCCGTCCATGAGGTCGTCGTGGAGGAGGGAGAAGTTGTGGACGAGCTCCACGGCGACGGCGCCGGGGATGCCGGTCTCGGGGGCGGCCGACATGACCTCGGCGGACAGCACCGCGAGGGCGGGGCGCACAGCCTTGCCGCCGTCCCCCTCCGCGGGCCTGCCCTGGGCGTCGATCCAGCCGAAGTGGTAGGCGGCAACAGTGTCCATGGGAGGTGCCAGGCGGTCGACGGCCGCCCGCAGTACCGGTGTGGCCAGGGTCCGGCCGCGCTCCAGCAGCGCGGTCACGTCCACCGCCTCGGCAGTCTTCGAGGCCGGGGGCACAGTGGGCACAGTCTCTCCTCTTGTCGCGGTACCGGGGGTGCGGGGGCCGCCTGCCGCGCCGGCCTGAGCCGGCATCATGCCGCCTCC
>NZ_JBEXSH010000289.1:0-9647 GCF_040613555.1 Streptomyces sp. NPDC006265 | reverse complement strand
GTCTCGACTACGCGGGCGCGGGCACGGCGGGCCGGCTGGGCATCCTGGACGCCTCCGAGTGTCCGCCCACGTTCAACACCGACCCCTCCCGGGTCGTCGGCCTGATCGCGGGCGGCCCGGACGCCGTGGTCACCTCGGTCGAGGGCGCGGAGGACTCCCGGGACCTGGCCCGGTCCGACCTGGAGACCCTCGCCCTGACCCCCGACGACACGGTGGTCGGCATCTCCGCCTCCGGTCGCACCCCGTACGCCATCGGCGCCGTCGAGCACGCCCGGGCCCGCGGCTGTCTCACCATCGGCCTCGCGTGCAACCCCGGCAGCCCGCTCGCCGCCGCCGCCGACCACGGCATCGAGATCGTCGTGGGCCCCGAACTGCTCACCGGCTCCACCCGCCTGAAGTCCGGCACGGCGCAGAAGCTCGTCCTCAACATGCTGTCGACGATCACGATGATCCGGCTGGGCAAGACCTACGGGAACCTGATGGTCGACGTCCGCGCCTCGAACGACAAGCTCCGCGCCCGCTCGCACCGCATCGTCGCCCTCGCCACCGGCGCCGAGGACAAGGAGATCGAAGAGGCCCTCACGGCCACGGACGGCGAGGTGAAGAACGCCATCCTCGCGATCCTGGCGGGCGTGGACGGCCCGACGGCGAACAGACTCCTCGCGGAGTCCGACGGCCATCTGCGGGCGGCCCTGGCGGCGAGCGGCTGAGCCGTCACGCCCCCACGGCCGTCAAGCCCCTACGACGACCACCCGCTGCTCCTCCGCGAGCCGCTCCTCCTGTTCCGCCGCCGCCTTCTCGGCCAGCGCGTCGACCGCCGCGTTGAATCGCTCCATGGAGGTGGGGCGGTCCGGGCCCAGGACGTACTCCTTGAGGACACGGCGCTCGGCTGCCATCGGGTCGCGGCCCGGCGTGCGCACCGAGTCGAGGATCTCCGGCAGCCGGGTGCAGGCCCGGTCCAGCAGGTAGGCGCCGCCGGCCGTGGTGTAGGCCGCCCGGAAGTCGGCGTCGGGC
Organism: Streptomyces sp. NPDC006265; assembly: GCF_040613555.1. Taxonomy (NCBI): domain Bacteria; kingdom Bacillati; phylum Actinomycetota; class Actinomycetes; order Kitasatosporales; family Streptomycetaceae; genus Streptomyces; species Streptomyces sp. NPDC006265. Next base: position 8,633 of record NZ_JBEXSH010000289.1, on the reverse strand, counting down.
AGGTCGTTCGCGTTGGTGAGGACGTACGGCTTGAGGCTCGCCACGAAGTCCGCGACCACGGAGGAGACGTCACTGACGAGGATGTCGGCCCGGTCGAAGCACGCGTACAGCGTGGGCAGTTGACTGACGATCACCTGGTGCCCGAACGGGCCCCGGCTCTCCCAGAACAGCCGGTGCCACTCGGCGCGCAGCTCGTGCCACTCGGCCTCCCCGTCCGGGCCGGACGGGCGGGCCTCGCGGGTCTGCTGGGCGTCGTCGCCGGCGAGCCGCCCGGACAGTTCACCGAGCCGCTCCTGGATCTCCGCGAGCCGCGGACGGACGGCGGCGATCGCCGCCTCGGTCTCCTGGGCGCCGCGCCGCTCGTCGTCGGCGCGCAGCAGCTCCCGGATGGTCCGGTCCGCCTCGGCCGCCGCGGGGGACCGCTTGCCGGTGAGGGGATGCGGCTTGTAGAGGACCCGTACGTTCTCCGCGAGCAGCTTCTCGACCAGCGGCACGCCCATCGGGATCAGGGACGTGTGGCAGTCGTCATCGCTCCAGCCCTCCCAGGTCGGCGCGTACAGCACGGTCGGCAGCGGCCCCGGCACATGGTCGGCGTGCAGCCGGATCGACGACAGCTGCGGGCGGCCCACCTCGACGATCGCCGAGTCGCTGATCGCGTGCCGCACCCGCTGGTAGCGGTCGCGCCCGGCCCGCCCGGCCACCCAGATCTCGTCGTACACCTTGCTCACCCGGTTGCTGCTGGCGAGCTTGTCGCTGTCGCCGTGCCCGATGAAGACGTGCTTGGCCTCGGCGACGCGCAGCATGTGCACGTTCTTGCCCGCGTTACCCGGGTAGAGGACGACCCGCAGCTCCGGCAGCTCCAGTTGCGCCACGTCGTCGGCCTTCGGCACGCACAGGACCGGGATCGACGTACGGCTCAGGAAGCGGAACGAGGCCCGCTCCCTCAGGATGATCAACGGCCGCCGGTCGAGCTGCTCCAGCGTCTCGATCCACATGTTGACCTGGTACATGAAGTCCCGGGACACCGCCGCGAAACTGAAGTACAGCGCCACCTCCGGCCGGTACCCGGCCAGTTGGCGGTTGACCTCGGCGATCACCTCGTCCCCCGACGGCATCCGGCGGGCCCGGCGCAACTGCCCGAGCAGCGCCACCACGGCCGCGACCGAGAGCCCGGCGGTGACCGCGAAGCCGATTCCCGCGGGCTGCCACGTCCCGGCCGCCAGCGCGGCGAGCAGGCCCGCGTGGGCCGGCAGGTCCAGGTGCAGCAGCTTGCGCAGGAAACGCCGGTAGAGGAGAGCGGGCGGCGACTGCGGAATGCCCGCCCCGCTCATGTCGAGGTTGCGCACCACCACCGGCAGTGTGCGCCGCCGCCGGATGGCGTGGTGCACCGCCGTGAACAGGATCACCAGGGTGAAGTGGGCGGCGAACACGGCCAGCGCGGCGACCAGCACCGCGTCCGGCGCGTCCATCCGCTCGGCCAGCGCGAGCAGCATCACCGTCCGCACGGCGAACCGCATCGTGCGGGTCAGCTGCAACGCGGCCAGCCGCCGCACGAAGGCGGGTGAGCGCGTGTGCAGCAGCTCGTCCACGGCGTACGTCACGGCCGAGGCCGCGGCGAAGCCCCACAGCGACGGGAGCAGCGCGAACACGGGCAGGGCGGCGAAACCGGCGGTGAACAGGAACACGAGGAGCAGGTCGGTCTTCCCGCGCACACGCAGGACACCACACAGCCAACGGAACGTCATGGGGAGTGCTTTCTCTGGGAAAGGACGTGTTTTTCCGGAGTGGCGCGCGGTGGGGCGAACGCCGGTGTGTATGCGCGATACGCCTGTTCGACGGCAATGACGGGTGAATGGTTGTACACCTCCTGGCCACCATTACGTCACCGTGACTTCGGCTCCCGGTTGACCTGCCGCACGCGCGCCCGCAGCGTCTCGCCCGCGGGCAGCGACCGCAGTACGTCGGTGAGGTGCTCGGCCGTCCGTACGTTGCACCGCCCCAAGTCGACCAGCGCGAACGGCTCCTCGCTCGCGCCGGTCACGGGATCGACGCCCAGCGACGGCAGCACGACCCCGACTCCGGCGAGGGCGCCCCGCAGCGATTGCACGATCTCTTCGGTCGAACGCACCGTTCCTACCTCCACGCTGAGTTTGCGATTCGCCACACAGCGTGGCCGCCACGTCTCTAACCTGGCCAGATACGGCGGTCCAACAACCCGTTCTGTACGACAGGGAGTTGCCCATGCCCGGTTCCAGGGACCTCGACCCGTCCTCCTCTCCTCGGGCCCTCCTGGGCGCCGAACTCCGCCACGCCCGCGAGAAGGCCGGCCTCAGCCAGGAGGACCTGGGACAGCGGTTGTTCGTGAGCGGGTCGTTCATCGGGCAGCTGGAGGCGGGGACGCGGAGGCTGCAGCGGGAGTACGCGCGGTTGCTGGACGAGGAGTTGGGGACGGGCGACTTCTTCCAGCGGAATTGTGCGGCGGCGGCGAAGTCGAAGTATCCGGAGCACTTCGCGGAGGCGGCGGAGGCGGAGGCCCGGGCTGTGGCCATCAGGGAGTTCGCATCGATGCTGATTCCCGGGCTGCTCCAGACGCCCGCCTACGCCAGGGCGGTGTGCCGCGCATATCAACCGACCGCACCGGATGAGGAGATTGAGAAGAGGGTGGCCGCCCGCATGGAGCGGACCCGCATCCTCGACGATCCAACAAAGCCCTTGTTGTGGGCTGTGATTGACGAGTCTGCCCTGCGGCGGGTGACCGGCGGGGTGGAGGTGATGACCGAGGCCCTGCGACACATCAGCGGCATGGCCCGCCGTAGCCGGTGCATCGTGCAGGTGCTGCCCTTCGACACGGGGGCGCACCCGGCCATGCAGGGTTGCGTCAAGCTCATGGACTTCGACGACGCACCTCCGCTGGCCTACCTCGAAGGTGTCGGCACCGGGCGGCTGGATGACGACCCCGCCACCGTCGCGGAGTACCGCTTCTACTACGAGTTCCTCGCGGCCTCCGCGCTCTCGCCTGAGAAGTCTCTAGCCCTGCTCGAAGCAATGACGCAGGATTACGACCATGAGGAACATGCCTGAGTGGTACAAGTCCAGCTACAGCGGCGGGAGCGGCGACAACTGCCTGGAAGTCACCCGGGCATTCCCCGATGTCATCCCCGTTCGCGACTCCAAGAACCCCCACGGCCCGAAGCTCGTGTTCCGGGCCACCGCCTGGTCCGCTTTCGTCGAGAACCTCAAGGACGAGACGGCCTGAGCTTCGGGACCCGGGCTTCGAGCCCTCTTTTCAAGGATTGGGTGGAGGGCCTCAACCCACCCTCCCACCCGGCGAGTTGACGTGACGCGTTCGGCTTGCCACGGACAGTGACGGCCCTCTAACGTTCATGCACAAGCAACAGCCCCCGCCCGGTGCGCCAACACCTGCGGGGGCTTAACCAACGAGATCGAAAGCAGTCGATCCCATGGCTGACGCCAACATTAGTGCCGCCGCCCCGTCCGCGCACCCCATGGCCAACCCCGGCTACGGCAAACGCACGACCCCCGGCCAATCCCCGCGCACCAACCACGACTTCGGCCACCTCCCACCCCGTGAGGCCGCCATCGCCGCCTACCTGGACCGGCTCCCCGACGGCGCGGACATCTCCGTAAAGACGCTGGCCAAACAGCTTCCCTACGGACAGTGCGCCCTGGGCACGGCCCTCAACCGCCTCCAGCAGGCAGGCCACCTGCGCCGAGGACGGGAGTGCGTGACGGCCGGCGACGGCAGCTCCCGCTGGATCACCCGAACGTGGTTCACTCGCACCGCCCGGGATGACGACTGGTGGACGGCGTTCACCCGAGGCGACGCACCACGGCCACAGACAGCACGGCCCACCCGCTCCCGCGCCCACATCCTCCTGGCCGCCCTCGGCCGCACCGCCCCAGTCCTCTCCCTCTCCGAGAGAGACTGCGCGACCCTCGCCCCACTCGTGACGGACTGGTTCGCGCGTGGCGCCTCGGAGGAGGACGTATTGCGGGCGCTCACCTCCGGCCTGCCCACACCCGTCCACCACGCCGCAGCCCTGGTCCACAACCGCCTGACCAGCAAACTTCCGCCCCCGCCCACCCCACGCCCACCCCTACGGGTCCTGGAGTGCGCGAACTGCGGCGCCCCGGGGCGTCCGGAAACCCTGCCAGGGGGACGTTGCAGCGCCTGCCGGGGCGAACGCGCCTCCGCGCAACCCCCTGCACCTCTGTCCGCCCCCATGATCCACGACCGTGCGGCCGAGATCCGCACCGCGATGTTCCAACGACGACAAGAAAAGGCATCCACATGACAGCTCCTACGGTGCGACGTCACTCCCCCAGGGCACGATGGAAGGGAGGAGGCACCATGACCCCTGGTACCGCTGACCACCCGTTGATGCCCATCGAGGACTTCGAGGATCTGGCCGAGGTGGCCCCGAAGGGCGTGCGACTCGAGTATGTCGACGGTCGCGTCCGGACGAAGGACGCGCTCAGCGTCGAGGACTTCGAAGAGTTGGAGCGCCGCGCCCCGGAGACCGTGCGGCTGGAGTACATCAACGGAAAACTAGAGGTCAAGGCCATGCCGGACGGCAACCACACAACGATCTTCATGTGGCTGTTGCGCCAGTGCATGCAGCACCGGCCAGACCTCGATCTCGCACCTGAGCGGGGAGTCAAAGCGGAGGCATACCGCAAGGGCCGAGCACGCACGGATGGCTTCCTGGCACCCGTGGACCACTTCAAAGGCGACCGTGAGTGGTCCGACCCCGACGGCGCCCTGATGGCCGTGGAGATCACCTCCCACGACCGCGACACAGATCAACGCGACCGCATCGACAAGCCCATCGGCTACGCAGCGGCCGACATCCCCGTCTACCTCCTCATCGACCGCGACAACAACACACTCACCGTCCACAGCGAACCGAAAGACGGCCGCTACCAGCAGATCTCCCGACACCCCTGGGGCGCCACCGTCGAGCTCCCCGCCCCCGTGAACATCACGTTGGACACCGAGAAGCTCAAGGACTACGCCGACTGACGACAATGGACGCATGAACCACGCCCAGCTGACCGCCCTAGGCCGCGCCCTCCGAGTCCTCGGTGAGCACGGCGAGGCCCTCACCGCCGACACCCCGGACGCCAAGCTGCACGAGGTCAAGGCCGACCTGAAGCGCGCCCTGGACCTGCTGGACGAGAGTGTCACGGGCGCCGCGCCCACGACCCGCTGCCCCGAGCACCCGAACGGCCCGGTCGACGAGGCCGCCCCCGATCTGTGCCTGCTGTGCGAGACGCGACGCAGGGCCGCCCGCCGGAACGAGTTCAACGGACCCGCCCCGCAGCAGCCGCAGACCGAGCCCGCGCCGTCCCGCTACGGTGTGCGCGGCGACCGTCCCCAGCCCCAGCAGCGCTGGCTGGCGGAGCTGTGGAACGGCCAGGCCTGGCAGCTGTGCGGCACCCCGCGCCGGGACCGACGGGAAGCGGAACTCTTCATCAACGCCCAGCGCAAGGCTCCCCGGGCCGCCATGGCGTACCGGCTGGTCCACGAGTTCACCGACTACGAGGTGCTGCGGGTGTGGGGGACGCCCGTGCGGGTCGACATCGAGCCGATGGGCAACCTGTAGCGGCCCGGACTCACAGCAGCGGCAGCGGCAGGAACTCGTACCCCTCCCACAGCCGCCGCGACCGCTCCTCCGGGTACGCCCGCACCTCCGGCTCCGCGTCCAGCACCTGCACCAGCCGCCGCTCGTCGTCGTACGCCGGCCAGCCCGGGTCGCCCGACCTCGCGAAGGACGTCCAGGACGCGCGGAAGCGGGACGACAGTGCGAGGGCCTCGGCGGAGGGCTCCGCGCCCGCAAAGAGCAGAAGTCCCAGATCCGCCGCGTAGGTGCCGAAGAGCAGCGGGATGTCCAGGCCGTGGCAGGCGCCGAGCGCGCCGCCGTTGCCGGGGGCCGGCCAGGTCAGTTCGTAGACGTGCGCGCTGCCGCCGCCCCCGCGCTGCGCCTCGGCCAGGTGCAGGGAAGGCATGGTGAACAGCCACTCCGTCTGGACGCGTTCGTAGAGCTCGCTCGGGGAGGCATCGGGGAAGGCGTCGCGGTACGCCTGTTCACCGCCGGGGGCGAAGAGGCTCAGGGCCGAGGCCGCCGTCTCGCCGGATATCTGGCCGAGCTGTCCGGCCATGGCGATGAAGAGGCGGTACTCGTCGCGGTTGTGGCCGACGAGGAGCGCGACGTCCTTCGCCGAGCCCGACCGCAGCGCCTGCCACGGACTCGTCGGCAGAACCTCGCCGTCGACGGCCGGGGAGAACGGGGTGACCGTGGGCGCCGCCTGGCCCCAGCGGTCGATGCGCTGGAGCATCTTGGCGCTCAGCGTCTCGCCCGCCGACGTCAGCCGGTGCGGGGCGATCGTCGCGAGGTCGGCGGCCGTGGGGCGCAGACCCACCTCGGCGGCGAGGGCGGTACCGATGTCCCGGGCGAGCGCGTCGGAGAAGAACGTCCCCGGCACGCTCTGGGCGATCGCCCGCCGGAACAGCCCGGCCGCGCGCGGCATGGAGAGCAGCGAGGCGACCGAGCCCGCGCCCGCGGACTCCCCGAAGACCGTGACCTGGTCGGGGTCGCCGCCGAACGCCTCGACGTTGTCCCGCACCCACTCCAGCGCGGCCACCTGGTCGAGCAGGCCGCGGTTGGCGGGCGCTCCCTCGATGTGCGCGAAACCCTCCATGCCCAGGCGGTAGTTGAGGGACACGACCACCACGTCGCCGTCGGCGGCGATGTGCCGGGCGTCGTAGCCGGGACTGCCGGAGTGGCCGAGCTTGTAGGCACCGCCGTAGATCCACACCATCACCGGCCGGCGGGCCGCCGGGTCGGGCTCGGGCGTCCAGACGTTGACCGTGAGCCACTCGTCGCCCGCGGGAAGATCGAGCAGGCCCCGACCGCCCAGGCTGCCGAGGTCCTGCGGGGGCGGCGGGCCGAAGGCGTGGGCCTCCCGTATGCCGTCCCAGGGCCGGGCGGGACGGGGCGCCTGGAAGCGGGCCTCGCCCACCGGCGGCTCCGCGAACGGGATACCTCGGAAGACCGCGAGCCCCGCCTCCCTCCGGCCCCGGACCGCACCGGCGGTGGTGCGCACCACCGGTCCGGGCTGCCCTGCGGAACCGTCGTGCGGCGGGCGGGACTCGGTCGTCGTCATCTGGATCTCCTCACTCAGTGCCGGTGAACAGACGCTCAGTCAGTGTCCTTGACTGACGCAAGCAGATCCAGGGCCTCAGGTGACGAAGGTCAGCTGAGGGACTTCAGCGACGCCGGGTTGTAGGGCGCCAGCTCCTCCACGCGGCCGTCGAGCACCTTCCGGGCCCACTCGGGGTCCTGGAGCAGCGCGCGGCCGACGGCGACCATGTCGAACTCGTCGCGCTCGAAACGGTCCAGGAGGTTGTCGAGGTCGCCGACCTCGGCGCCCTGGCCCTGGAAGGCCTTGATGAAGTCGCCGTTCAGGCCGACCGAGCCGACGGTGATGGTCGGCTTGCCGGTCAGCTTCTTGGTCCAGCCGGCCAGGTTCAGGTCGGAGTCGTCGAACTCGGGCACCCAGTAGCGGCGGGTGGAGGCGTGGAAGGCGTCGACACCGGCCGCCGCGAGCGGGGCCAGGATGGCCTCCAGCTCCTCGGGCGTCTCGGCGAGGCGGGCGTCGTAGGCCTCCTGCTTCCACTGGGAGTAGCGGAAGATGACGGGGAAGTCGGCGGAGACGGTCTCGCGGACGGCCGCGACGATCTCTTCCGAGAGCTTGGCGCGGGCGACCCGGTCGCCGCCGTAGGCGTCGGAGCGGCGGTTGGTGCCCTCCCACAGGAACTGGTCGAGCAGGTAGCCGTGGGCGCCGTGGATCTCCACGCCGTCGAAGCCGATGCGCTCGGCCGCGGCGGCGGCCTCGGCGAACGAGCCGATGACGGCGTCGATGTCGGCCTGCGTCATGGCCTTGCCGGTGGGCTCCGAAGCGCCGATGCGCAGACCGGAGGGGCCGACGGCGGGGGCGTCGGCGACCGGGGGCTCGCCCTGGTTGCGGACCATGCCGATGTGCCACAGCTGGGGCACGATCGTGCCGCCCGCGGCGTGCACCGCCTCGGCGACCTTCGCCCAGCCCGCGAGCTGCTCCTCACCGTGGAAGCGCGGCACGCGGTCGCTCTGCCCGGCCGAGTCGTGGCCGACGTAGGTGCCCTCGGTGACGATCAGGCCGACTCCGGCGGCGGCGCGGCGCGCGTAGTACGAGACGACGTCGTCGCCGGGCACGCCGCCCGGGGAGAACATGCGGGTCATCGGCGCCATCGCGATCCGGTTCGGAACGGTCAGGCCGCCCAGCGATACGGGCCGGGACAGGATTTCGGCGGCGCGGGATGCGGAGGCGGCGACAGTCACGTGGGGGCTCCCTTGGGGGTACCGAATGGTATGTGCATACGCATAGGACGCATGGTTCAACCACCCGGCCCGGCCGCGACATCCCGTCCCCGCTGTGATCCCGGACACGCGAAGGGCGTGCCCCGGGACAGGAGAGAGGGCGCACCCCGGACCCTCCCGACGGCGCACCCCCGGACACGCCCGAGGGCGGCACTCCCTGTCGGAACAGGAAGTGCCGCCCCCGGTAAGGAC
>NZ_JBEXSH010000288.1:0-9662 GCF_040613555.1 Streptomyces sp. NPDC006265 | reverse complement strand
CATCGCCCGCGCTGCGGCGCGGGCGATGAGGAGGGCCCACCGCTTCTCGCGGTCCCCGATCGCGGTGCACAGCTCCCGACCACCTCTCCGTGTCCCGAACAGGCCCGCCCCGTCACCGTCAGAACACCACGGGCTTCTCCGCGCGCATAGGGCCTCACCGTCCTTCGTCAGAGCCGAACAGGGCACGGCACGGGCCGGGGTGTCCAGGGGCCGGCATGCCGGACGGCCGCCACAGGGCCGGTCGGCCCTGCCAGTGGCCAGCGGACCCCATGACAGCGAGCCGGTGCCCGGGGTGGGCTGGAGAGGAGAACCAGGGCGTTCGAGTGGAGGAGGCACGATGAGTGGTCTGGTGGTCGTGGGTGTGGACGGGTCGGCGTCGAGCCTCGCCGCGGTGGAGGCGGCGGCCCGGGAGGCGCAGGTGCGTGGGGCGGGGCTCAGGGTGGTGCACGCGTTTGTCTGGCCCGCGATGCATGTGCCGTTGGGCCCGTCGCCGTTGGGCCCGTCCGAGGGCGGGCTCCGGAAGATCGCCGACCGTCTGGTCGCCGAGGCGGTCGAGCGTGCGCGGGCGACGGCACCGGAGGTCGACGTGAGCCGTGCCGTGGTGACGGGTGATTCCCTGACGGTCCTGGAGGCCCAGTCACGCACAGCTGAGCTGGTGGTGGTGGGGTCCCGGGGCATGGGCGGATTCGTCGGGCTGCTGGTGGGGTCGACGGCGGTGCACCTGGCCGCGCACGGCCGGTGTCCGGTGCTGGTGGTCCGGGAGGAGCAGAGTGCGGACGGTCCGGTTGTGCTGGGCGTCGACGGCTCAGCCGCGGGTGCGCGGGCGGTGGAGTTCGCCTTCGCCGAGGCCGAACTGCGGAAGGCGCCGCTGGTGGCGCTGCACGCCTGGACCACGTGGAACGCGCCGATGCCCGCACCGCAGGACGCGTCGGCTCCGTACGCGAACCCCCCGGGCGCCCTCGCCGGAGAGGAGGAGTACTTGCTGTCCGAGGCACTCGCCGGCCACCGCGCACGGTATCCGGGTGTGGTGGTGCAGCAGAAGGTGGTGCACGGCCGAACGCGGGAGGCGTTGGTCGATGCCAGCCGGTCCGCGCAGCTGGTCGTGGTCGGTGCCCGCGGGCGCGGAGGCTTCGCCGGGTTGCTGCTCGGCTCGGTCAGCCAGGCCCTCCTCCACCACGCCCACTGCCCGGTCGCGGTGGTGCGGGCGGGCAGTGGGCGGGGCTGACGGCGCCCGGTGCGAGGCTCCCACCCGTCCCAGGACCTGTGCTGGACGGGTGAGGACGGGCCACGGACGCGCGGAGCGTCACGTGGCCAGGGCCGTGAGGCGGCCACGCGCCGAGGCCCCGGGTCGGTGACGACGACGGGGAAGTCACCACGGGCGGCGAACAGCGGCTCCGGCTCGCGGCGGACCGCGCCGCCGGAGGCCGTCGGCATGTCGACCGGTGGCCGTCGTGCTTCCCGTGCCGCGGTTGCGCGACACGCTCGGTGGGCGACCGGTGCCCGGACCGCCCGCAGGCACTCGGCAGGGCCGAACGGCCCTCGGTACGGGCCTGTGGCCCCTGGGCACAACGAGCGGCTGAGCCGAGGCTGGGAGACGAGGAGCCGCACATCGGCGGCGCTCGGGAACAGGAGAACCCAGTGACTCATCCGGTCATCGCAGGCGTGGACGGCTCCGCCTCCAGTCTTGAGGCAGTCGAGGTCGCGGCCCGTGAGGCGCAGCTGCGTGGCGTCCCATTGCGAATCGTGCACGCGCTCGGACACCGGCCTGCCGACCGGCCGTTCTGGAGCCCGGCCGACCGCGGTCTGGAGCCGATGATCCAGGGAGTACTGGCCTGTGCCGAGGAGCGGGCCCGCACGATCGCGCCGGGTGTGGCCATCACCCGGTCGGTGGTGGCCGGGGAGGCTGTCCAGGTACTGGAGATCGAGTCGCGGTCGGCGTCGCTGGCCGTGGTCGGCAGCCGGGGCCTGAGCGGCTTCTCCGGGTTGTTGCTGGGCTCGACGGCGGTGCACCTGGCCGGGCACGGCCACTGCCCCCTGATGGTGGTGCGAGGCCGCCCCGACCCGGCCGGTCCGGTGGTGCTGGCAGTGGACGGTTCCGAAGCCGGCGCGGGCGCGGTGGAGTTCGCCTTCACCGAGGCGGCTCGGCGCAAGGCGCCGCTGGTGGCCGTGCACGTGTGGAACACCTGGAGCGAGCGCGCCTACGAAGGGCCCGGCGACCCGCTGAACGCCACGGTGGCGGACGCCGAACAACTCCGTGAGGCCGAGCAGCACCTGCTGGACGAGTCGGTCGCCGCCTGGCAGGAGAAGTTCCCCGAGGTGGTGGTGGAGCGGAGCCTGGTGCGTTCCCGGGTCCGTCCGGCCCTCATCAGTGCCAGCGGAGGTGCTCAACTGGTGGTGGTCGGCGCCCGGGGGCGCGGCGGGTTCACCGGGCTGTTGCTCGGCTCGGTCAGCCAGGCCCTGCTGCATCACGCCCACTGCCCGGTCACCGTCGTCCGAGGCAAGGAGTGATGGTGCCCCAGCAGATCACGGCGGACGACCCCACTCCGCCGGCACACACACTCCGGGGGCCGGACGCCTACCGACGCGACGCCGCCGACGTGGCGGACTCGCTCGCAGTGGTCCCGGCCATGGGCCTGACTACTGCGGACGCCGAGCGGCGGGCCGCCGACTGGGGAGCCAACGAACTGGCCGAACCGGCGCGCAGGCCGCAGTGGCTGCGCCTGCTGGACCAGTTCCGCAGCTGGCTGATCGGCATCCTGCTCGCCGCCGCCGTCATCGCGGGAGTCATCGGGGAGATCAAGGACGCCCTCGTCATCACCGTCGTCCTGCTCATCAACGCCACCATCGGCTACCTGCAGGAACGCCGGGCCGAACGTAGCCTGGAAGCGCTGCGCCAGATGCTGGTCCCCACCGCGCGCGTGCGCCGCGACGGTCGAGTGAGGACCATCCCGGCCGGCGCCCTCGTGCCCGGCGACATCGTCCTTCTGGAAGCCGGAGACCGTATCCCGGCCGACGGGCGCCTGGCCGTCGCCGAAACGGTCGAGGCCGCCGAGGCCGCGCTGACCGGCGAGTCCCATCCCGTCGCCAAGTCGACCGCGCCCACCGCGGCCGACGGAGACGAGCCCGTACCCGTCGCCGAGCGCACGGGCATGCTCTTCATGAACACCGCACTGACCCGCGGCCGCGCCGAGATGATCGTCACCGCCACCGGCATGCGCACCGAGGTCGGTGGGATCGCCGAGGCACTGCGCACCGGCGCCGAACCGCCCAGCCCGCTCCAGGTCCAGATGGACAGCCTGGGCCGGCGCCTGGCCGCGGTCAGCGGCGGCGCCGTGGCCGCCTACGCACTCGTGGCCCTCCTGCGCGGCGAGGAACCGGCCGATCTCGCGCTGCGGGCGGTGGCCCTGGCCGTCGCGGCGATCCCCGAGGGGCTCCCAGCCGTCCTCGCGCTCACCCTGGCCCTGGGCGTCTACCGCATGGCCCGCCGCGGTGCCATCGTCAAGCGGCTGGCCTCCGTCGAGGCGCTCGGCTCGGCGACCGTGGTGTGCAGCGACAAGACCGGCACGCTCACCATGAACGAGATGACCGCCCGCGCCCTGTGGGCGGCGGGACGCGACCACGAGGTGACCGGCGAGGGTTACGACACCACCGGTACCGTGCTCACCGCCGACGGAGGGAGCGGCGTGGACGTGCGCGACGCGGTGCTGCCGTTCGCGCTGTGCAACGACGCCCGACGCACTCCGGACGGCGCCGTCGGCGACCCCACCGAGGTCGCCCTGATCGTGCTCGCCGCCAAGGCCGGCCTCGACGCCGAACCGCACGCGCACGCGACGCGTACGGGTGAGGTGCCCTTCGATCCGGCCGCCAAATACATGGCCACCTTCCACCGTGACGCCGACGGCCGAACCGCCGTCCACGCCAAGGGAGCCGTCGACGTCCTGCTGGACCGCTGCACCCACGTCCTGACCGAGCACGGACCCGCACTCCTCGACACCGAGCGCCGCCGGGATGTCACCGACGCCGCCCGGCGGATGGGCAGCCAGGGCCTGCGCGTCCTGGGCGCCGCCAGCGCCACGGCCGACCGGGCCCACCCGGACGAGGTCCGGGGACTGACCCTGACCGCCGTCGCCGGGATCGCCGACCCTCCCCGCCCCCAGGCCCGCGACGCGGTCGCCCTGGCCCGGGAGGCCGGCGTCACCGTCAAGATGATCACCGGTGACCATGCCGACACCGCGACCGCCATCGCCCGCGAACTGGGCATCACCGGCGACGTCGTCTCCGGCACCGAACTGGCCCGGATGAGCGACGACGAACTGGCGGACCGGATCGAGGACGTCGGTGTCTTCGCCCGCGTCGCCCCCGAGGACAAGGTGACCATCGTCCGTGCGCTGGCCCGGCGCGGCCACATCGTGGCCATGACCGGGGACGGCGTCAACGACGCCGCTGCCCTGCGCGCCGCCCACATCGGCGTCGCGATGGGCGTCACCGGCACCGACGTGGCCAAAGAGGCCGCCGACATGGTCCTGACCGACGACGACTTCTCCACCATCGTCCGCGCGGTCCGTGAGGGCCGCTCCATCTACGACAACATCGTCACCTTCGTCCGCTTCCAGCTGTCCACGAACATCGGCGCCATCCTCACGCTGCTCGCCACCGTACTGGCCGGGATGCCCGCCCCCATGTCCGCGATCCAACTGCTGTGGGTCAACATCATCATGGATGGGCCACCCGCCATGGCCCTGGCCGTCGACCCACCGGGGAACAACGTGATGCGGCGTCCGCCGCGCCCGCCCGGCGAACGGATCCTGAACGCCCGCCGCCTGGCCGCCATCACCCGTTCCGGCGCGGTCATGGCCGCCGGCACCCTGGCGGTCTTCGCCGGCGCGCGCCACCTCACCGACACCGCGACCGCCGCCACGATGGCCTTCACGACGTTCGTCCTCTTCCAGCTCTGCAACGCCCTGGCCGCGCGAAGTGAGGACGGCCCGGTATTCGGACGCCACCAGTTGCACAACCGCACCCTGTGGATCGCCCTGGCCGCGGTCCTCACCCTCCAGGTCATCGCCGTACAGGCGCCCGTCGCCCAAGGAGTCTTCGACACCGTTGCCCTCAGCCCGACGCAGTGGGCGATCTGCCTCGCCACCGCTTTCACCGTGCTGCTGACCGAGCACGGCTGGCGGGCCGCACAGGCACGGCACGGTCGGCGCGCAGCACGGGGACCGACCCCGTGAGCCCCCAGCACCTGCCCGCGCCGCGAGGCCCGAGAAGGTGACCATGGGCGATCTGGTCGGCCAGTTGTGGGTTCGGTCGCCGTTCTACGAGTGGAACGTGCCCTGCCCGTCGGTGAGAACGTGACGGTCATGCCCCCCGGACACGCGCGGTCGACCGGACGGCCCCGCTCTTGGGCCCTGCGGGCCGGCCATCCGACGCGGCGCTCACCTGATCGCGATGGTCATGCCAGGGCTGTGCCGGGAGGACACGGTCACCGCCGCCGAGAACAGCCCTCTCGGGACGCGGACGCCGAGGGCCGCCGTGCTCACCGGAGTTGTCCTCCCGCCCGGAGCCGACCCGCCGATGGGGCCGGTCGGCCCCGGTCCGGGCCCATCGGCCCCTGTCTCCGGACGCCGCTGAACGACAAGGTCACAGCAGATACCCGACACAGGAGGTGGGCTTCATGCCCGGTACGATCATCGTGGGACTCGATGGCTCGCTGGAGAGCCGGGCCGCCGCGGACTGGGCCGCCCGTGAGGCGGCGCTGCGCGGGCTGGTGGTGAAGCTGGTCCACGTGTGGCAACCGGTACCCGCACGCATGGCGCAGGCTCCGCTCCTCGGCGCAGAGACCCACCAGCACTGGACCGAGCGGATTCCGCGCGAGACCGCCGAGGGCCTGCGGCTGCGCCACCCGGATGTCGAAGTGGGCATCGAGCAGCTGACCGGCTCGCGGACCGACGCCCTGGTGGACGCGGCCCGCGACGCGGAACTGCTGGTCCTCGGCTCCCGTGCCCTGAGCGGCCTCGGAGGCTTCCTGGTGGGGTCCATCGGGCAGAGCGTGGTCGCCCGCACCGAGACGGCCGTGGTCCTGGTGCGCGCCGGGGAGCAGGCCGCAGACGAACACGTCAAGGACTCCGCCGGCATCCCCTCCGCCGCCACCGCGTTCCGGCCCGTGGTCCTGGGCCTGGACACCGACAGCCCCGACGAGACCGTACTCGACTTCGCCTTCGAAGAGGCTCGGTGTCGCCAGGCCCCGCTGACCGCCGTACACGGCTGGGACCTGTCGCCCTACGCCGTCTACACCATGGGAGCGGGTTTCGAGTCGCACGAGGAGTTCGCACGGACAGAGGCCACCGCGCTCACCGAGGCGCTGCGGCCCTGGCGGCAGAAGTACCCGGACGTCGAGGTTGCCGAGGTCTCCCGTCCCGGCAGCGCCGCGAACCTCCTGGTCGACTCCGCCCGCGACGCCTGCCTCGTCGTCGTCGGCAGGCGGCGTCGCCGCAATCGGTTGGGCGTGCACATCGGGTCCGTCGCTCACGCGGTCATGCATCACGCCGCCGCCCCCGTCGCCGTCGTCGCGCACGGCTGACATGCCAGGCGCAGACAGAAGGACGACGTGTCACGAGGGCCGTGGTCGCGTAGCGCTTCCGGCGAGCTCCTGGTCCAGTCCGCGCCGAGGTCGCCACGTCACCATTCGCCGACATGGGCACGATGCGGGGACCTGCACCACGGCAGGCCGGGCGAAGCACACGCACGAGTGCGCGACCTGCACGTCCCGGCGGGCGTCCGGATGGCGTTGCCCCCGACGCTGAGGGCTGCGGACATGCCTGTCGGCGAGCAGGGTACCGGGCCCACTGTCGGCAGATCTGCCCGAACCGCGCCTGGGAAGTCGCCCAGCTCCAGGCCCGGCGGGCGGAGTGGCAGGACTCGCCGCCCTCGGACCGCTCCTTCCCGCATCTGGCGGTGGACCCTCTGGTGGGCGGCGGTCGGGTGAGGGGGTGGGAGGACTGCGGACCCGCCGGATAGGGACCGGGCGCCGACGTGGCCATCGAGGTGTCAGGTGAACCGGAGGGCTTCGTTCTGTGCACCCGCGCCGTTCGCGCAGGAGGGCACATCGCCAACATCGGCACGCACGGCAAACCGGTCACGCTGCATCTCCAATCCCCGTGGCGCAAGAACGTCACGATCAGCACCGGACAGGTCGACACGTCCTCCACTCCATGGCTGCTGGAGCAGGTGCAGTTCGGGCGCTTGCCCGTCGCCGAGCTCGTCACCCACTCCTTCGTCCTCGATCGGATGGAGCACGCCTACGAGGTGTTCGCGCACGGCACCAGCACGGGTGCCCTCAAAGTCGTGCTGCACCGCGAGTGAAGAGTCCAGCCCAGGGGCCGAACGGGCCGTCCGGCCCCTCGACCAGGGTCACCCAGCCCTACTACTCGTCACTACGCGGCGGTTTCATGGAAGTGAGCCGAGGGCCACAAGGAGACACGGCGAAGCGGAGCGAGACCGTGCACCGTGCAATTCGGGCCCACAAGAAGCGGGCGGCCCTCGGCTCCATGACGCCCGCTGTGTGCCGACGGCGTCCCACGGTCGCGTCCTCCGGCCGAAGTGCAGCCAGGGCCGGGCCCGGCGACTCTGGAGATCAGGGACAGTGCCGGGAGGACGCATGCACGGAAAATCCATTCCCGACCTGCACCTGGCCGCAGGCGCGCCGAACTGACGAGCCCCGGCGCACCGGTCTCGTCCCCTATTGCCCTGGGCCTGCGACGGCAGGCCCTCCCCTCGGCCACCAGGGAGGAACCATGCCCGCGCAGTGCACAAGCCAACAGCGGCCGGCAGCCCGGCTGCTCCCGTTCGCGGCAGCCTCCGCCGCACTGGCGCTCTACGCGCGGTGGATCCGACCACGTCTGTTGACGTGGGGTGCGACCCAGGACGAGGTCACCGGTGCCTACCCCGGCGACGAGCTCGTCCCCGATCCCGACGGCACGTCGACGATGGCGACGACCCTTCCGGCGCCCCCCGAGACGGTCTGGGCCTGGCTGGTGCAGATGGGATACGACCGCGGCGGCTGGTACAGCTGGGACTGGCTGGACCACTTCGGAGAACCCAGCGCCGACCGCATCGTGCCCGAGTGGCAGAAACTCGAAGAGGGACAGCGCCTGAACGCGGTCCGCAGCAGCAGGTCCTGGTTCACCGTGGCCCGACTGGAGCGGAACCGGACCCTGGTGCTGCGGTCGGACTTGGGCGTGCCCTCCGGCCAGTCCTTCGATCCGCAGTTGGATCCGCTGCCGCGGGCTCGCGTCGGCGGGATATGGGGCTTCCATCTGCGGCCGACCTCCGACGGTGGAACCCGCCTGGTGGTCCGTACGCGCGGTACGGGCCGCCCACGACCGTTCACCCGGCCGTTCGACCTGCTGCTGGGGGAGCCCGCCCACTTCATCATGCAGACGCGCCAGTTCCACAACTTGCGCACCAGGGCCGGTGGGGAGTCCCTGGGGGCCTGACGTTGAACGGCCTGCGCGCCGGGGCTGGGATGACTGGATACGCGGGAAGAGGCGGCCGCGACCGTACTGGTGGGTGACGAGACCGGCGGTGGTGTGGCGGCGGTGCGGATGCTTCAGTCGTGGGCCACTACGGCGACGGGGCAGCTCGCGTGGTGGATCACCGTGTGGGTGACCGGGCCGGTTCGTAGGCCGAGTGGTGTCTCACGGATCCGGCGGCCGACGACGAGCAGACTCGCACCGGAGGAGGCATACACCAGGCGGGTGCCTGCCTTGTCCTCCGTGACCGTCTCCGAGACCTCGACATCGGGGAACTTCTCCCGCCAGGGCTCGAGCAGGGCACTGAGGAATCCGCGCCACTCTTCGCCGAGCTGGGGAGTGTCCAGAAGCCCGATCTCACCCGGGCCGAGCGAGAGCGGCGAGGGGCCGGTCCACCCGGACACGGCATGCAATGTCGCCCCACGCGCCTGGGCCGCCTCGAAGGCGAACCCGATCACCTCGTCGCACGGATCGGCGAGATCGAGACCGAGGACGACCTCGCGGTACGGCGTGCGCGTCGACGCGTTGCCCTCGTGATCCGGCAGGTGCTCGTCCTCCGATTCCTCACCTGCGCGGACGAGGACCACGGGGTGGGTCGCCCGCGCCACGACTGTCTGGGCGACCGAGCCGACGAGGAACCCGGTGAAGCCGCTCAGGCCGCGGGAACCGAGCACCAGCAGCTTGGCCTGGTGCGCACCGTGCAGCAGGGCGGTGCTGGCGGGGCCGTCCACCTGTGCGTCGGTGACGAGGACTCCCGGGCGGGTTCGCGCGACGTGCTCCCCGGCCTCGTGCAGGATGCGCCGTGCGGCATGCCGGCGCACGGCGTCCCCTGCGTCGGGGCGAGCGTTGGGCGGGCTCCAGTTCGAGGCGTGCAGCAGATGCAGCGGAAGGCCGCGACGTACCGCTTCGCGGGCTGCCCATGCGGCGGCGGCAAGGCTCTCGGCGGATCCGTCGACTCCGGCGACGATCGGTTGTGGCATGGGCGCGCACCTCCATTGCTTCGTACGTGGAACTTGCACGTGTGTGGCTCTCGGTCCAGGCCCTTCGGCCTCCTTTTCATCGTTGAGGCTCCGCGCCAGGCGGAAGCGGTCCCGATGGCTCCGCTTCCTCAACCCTCCACCAGCCCCTGTG
>NZ_JBEXSH010000287.1:0-9663 GCF_040613555.1 Streptomyces sp. NPDC006265 | reverse complement strand
GGCGGCCAGGACGGTTCTGCGGGAGGGCTGTTCGGCTCTGCGCATGGCGGGGGACCCCCGGATGTCGGAGTCGGGCAGGTGCGGGGCAGGTCCGTGCACGGTCGGTCGTGTCCGTGCGTGCGCCACATATGAGCACAGCCCGCCGTGTCCTGCCAGCACTTCGACGCGCGCCGCGCCCACCAATATTGGCGTCGACCGGTGGCATCCCCGGCGGACCCCGTGGTTAGAGTGCCGATCGAGATGAATACGTCCTTCCACCCCGCACCGTGCCCCGCCGTCCGTGCCCTGGCCGCCCGCGTCCGCCGCCTCTCCCCCTCCTGCGGCCCGGTCCGGCTCGTCGGCGTCGACGGGCACGCCGGGTCCGGAAAGAGCACGTTCGCCGAGCGGTTGGCGGCGGCCCTGGACGGCGCGCCGGTGCTGCGCCTCGACGACATCGCCAGCCACGACGCGCTGTTCGACTGGACGGGACGACTGCTGGACCAGCTGATCGAGCCGCTCTCCCACGGCCGGACCGCGCGCTACGCCCGCTACGACTGGCGGGCCCGCCGCTTCGGCTCCCCGCGTCCGCTCCCGCCCGCTCCGGTGATCCTCGTGGAGGGCGTCGGCGCGGGGCGCCGTGCGCTGCGCCCGCACCTGACCCTGCTGCTGTGGATGGATCTGCCGCGGGAGGAAGCCTGGGCGCGGGGACGGTCCCGGGACGGGGAGGAGCAGCGGGGGTTCTGGGACGGGTGGGTTCCGGCGGAGCGCCGGCATTTCGCCGAGGATCCCTCGCGGCCGTTCGCCGACCTTCTGGTACGGCAGCGAGATGAGGGGTATGAGGTGCTCCCGGGACCGGCTGGGACCGTTGGACCGAACCAGCCCTTCACACAGGGTGACGGGCCGCCCGCGGTCTGCTGAACTGGTGAAGGGCCTTGCGGAACAACTTGCCGGAGTGCTTCAACTCGGCTTGACCGCCGGGCCGTACAGGTCTTACGTTCTCAATGTGCGGCATCGAAGCCGCCCACAGACGCGAAGCCCCCGGTTGTTCCCCCGTGATCGGGGGCTTCGTTCTGCCTTCTTGCGGTTTTCCGGCCGCCACGGGGCGCCGAACGCTCACCCTGGGTCACCGCCCGCGAGGACGCGGCATCCGCTCCCACCTCGCCGAACGGCCTGTGCGGCACCCTACGGGGGCGCCGCGCCCGCAGGTACGATGCCCTCGTCGCGACCTACGGACGGTTGCTTCGCGCACTGTGCAACTCCGGTCCGTGGCACAGCGGTTCGAGCAGGGCAGCCGGCTGGGGGACGGCTCGTTGGCATACCGACGGGGGCACGGTTTGTGGGGGACGTGATGGACTTCGGCACGCAGGGCCCACAGGCCCCGGCCGACCTCGCCTGGCTGCGAGGCGTGGACGCCTACACCATGGGCGCGTATCCGCAGGCGGAGGAGGAGTTCCGCGCCGCGGTGCGGATGGACTCCGGGATGGCCGACGGCTGGCTCGGGCTGCACGCGCTGCGCGTCGACACGACGAATGCGCTGCTGCGGATGTTCCGGCACCGGGACCGTTTCGGGGAGCAGCGCACGCGCTACCGCCGCACGCTCAACTCCTGGTACTGGCTGGGCTGGTGGGTGCAGCCCGTGCTGGAGAGCCCCCGTGATCTGCTGCTCGCGCACGCCTCCCACTGGCTGGACGGCCGCCACGTCCCCGAGCTGGACCGGGCCCTCGCCGGTCTGCCGCCCGTGGACACCGACCACCAGGTCCGCTTCCTGCATTCCTGCCGCGCCTATCTGGTCAAGGACTGGGAACAACTGGTCCGCCACACCGACCCGCTGCTCGACGATCCGCTGCTCGGCATCGAGGCGGGTCTGTTCGGCGGCATGGCCAGGGTCCGCCTGGAGATGTACGGCCAGGCCGAACCCCTGCTGTCCGCCGCGCTGATGCGCTGCCGCAGCGAGCAGCCCCAGCGCAAGGAGCTGCGCTACTGGCTGGCCCGGGCGCACGAGGGCACCGGCCGCAGCGCCGCCGCGCTCCCCCTGTACCGGGCCGTGCACCGTGTCGACCCGGCGTTCATGGACACCTCCGCCCGGCTCACCGCCATCGCCGAGGGCGACGGGTACGACGACGCCACGGGTCTCGCGGCGGTCACCCTCGCCGGTGCGGGCCAGGACGCGGTGGACGGTCCGGACGGGTTCGATCCGCTCTTCGGCCTGGAAGGACGCGACCTGAGACTGCCCGATCCCGAGCCGCCGCTCGCTCCCCTGCCGCCGGTGACCGGCCCGCCGGTCCGCGAGAGGACCGGCCCCGTCCCCTCCCTGCCCGCCGGGCCCACCGACCCGGCGTTACTGGACGAGGCACTCGCCGAGCTCGAACGCATGGTGGGTCTGGAGCCGGTGAAGCGCCAGGTCAAGGCGCTGTCGGCGCAGCTGAACATGGCCCGGCTGCGAGCCGGGCAGGGCCTGCCGGTCCAGCCGCCGAAACGCCACTTCGTCTTCTCCGGCCCCTCCGGCACCGGCAAGACGACCGTCGCCCGCATCCTCGGCCGCGTCTTCTACGCCCTCGGGCTGCTCGGCGGCGACCATCTCGTGGAGGCCCAGCGGGCCGACCTGGTCGGCGAGTACCTCGGGCAGACGGCCGTGAAGGCGAACGAACTGATCGACTCGGCTCTCGGGGGCGTCCTCTTCGTCGATGAGGCCTACTCGCTGTCCAACTCGGGTTACGGCAAGGGGGACGCGTACGGCGACGAGGCCCTCCAGGTGCTGCTGAAGCGCGCGGAGGACAACCGCGACCACCTCGTGGTGATCCTGGCCGGCTACCCGGAGGGCATGGACCGTCTGCTCGCCGCGAACCCCGGGCTGTCCTCCCGTTTCACCACCCGCGTCGACTTCCCGTCCTACCGGCCCCTCGAACTCACCGACATCGGCAAGGTGCTCGCGGCGGAGAACGGCGACCTGTGGGACGAGGAGGCCCTCGACGAGCTGCGGTCCATCGCCGGGCACGTGGTCGACCAGGGGTGGATCGACGAGCTGGGCAACGGGCGGTTCCTGCGGACGCTGTACGAGAAGAGCTGCGCGTACCGTGATCTGCGGTTGTCGGTGTATCCCGGGGTGCTGGGCAGGGAGGACCTGGCGACGTTGCGGTTGCCGGATCTGATGCAGGCGTATGGAGAGGTGCTGTCGGGGCGCGGGCCCGGGAGTCCATCGGGGCTGTGAGGAAACGGCGTTGCTGCCGCTGAGGTCGGGTGGGCGCGCAACCCGGTGGAGCGGGGTGCCGCTCTCGGTGGGACGGGCGCCGCCCCCAGCGGCACGCATGCCCGCAGCTGGGACTACGTCGCCAGTACCTCCTCCGACGCCCCGCTG
Source organism: Streptomyces sp. NPDC006265 (assembly GCF_040613555.1). Lineage (NCBI taxonomy): Bacteria > Bacillati > Actinomycetota > Actinomycetes > Kitasatosporales > Streptomycetaceae > Streptomyces > Streptomyces sp. NPDC006265. The sequence continues at coordinate 6,329 of NZ_JBEXSH010000287.1, read as the reverse complement.
CTCCTGGGCTCGGTCAGCTTCACCTCGTGCACCTGACGATGCGCGGGATCCCGCACCTCACCCACCAGCAGCTCCAGCACGTCCTCCAGTGCGACCAGTCCGAGTACCTTGCCGGACGCGTCGGCCACCTGTGCCAGGTGGGTCGCTGCCCGCCGCATCACCGTGAGGGCGTCGTCGAGCGGCAGCTCGGGCCGCAGGGTCGTCATGGGACGCCACAGGTGCTGCGGAACGGCCCGGTCCGAGTCCTCCAGGTCGAGGACGTCCTTGACGTGCAGGTACCCCATGAAGGCGCCGGTGTCCGCGGCGACCGGGAACCGGGAGTAGCCGGTGCGGGCCGTGAGCTCGACGATCCGCCCGGGGGTGACCGACGGGCTGACCGTCACCAGGGACTCCCGCTTCAGCAGGACGTCCGTCACCGGGCGGGAGCCCAGCTCCAGGGCGTCCTCGAGGCTCTCGGCCTCCTCGGGGTCGAGCAGGCCCGCCTGGCCGGCGTCCTCCACCAGCCGGTTGAGCTGTTCGCTGGTGAAGACGGCCTCGACCGCGTCCTTGGGCTCGACGTGGAAGAGCCGCAGGATGCCCTGGGAGACGGCGCCGAGAGCGGCCGTGATGGGCTTGCAGAAGCGCGCGAACCAGACCAGGCCGGGGCTGAGCCACAGCGCGGCCTTCTCCGGCGCCGCCATCGCCAGGTTCTTCGGGACCATCTCGCCGATGACGAGGTGGAAGAAGACCACGGCGGCGAGGGCGATGACGTAGGTCAGCGGATGGATCACGCCGTGCGGCAGGTGGATCCACTCGAAGACCGGCTCCAGCAGGTGGGCGACCGTCGGTTCGGCGACCGCGCCGAGCGTCAGGGAGCAGATCGTGATGCCGAACTGGGCCGCCGCCATCATCTGCGGCAGCCGCTCCAGCCCGTAGAGGACCTGCCGGGAGCGGGCGGTGCCGAGCGGTTCGATCTGGCTGCGGCGTACGGAGACCAGCGCGAACTCGGCGCCGACGAAGAAGCCGTTGGCGAGCACGAGGAGCGCGGCGAAGAGAAGCTGGAGCACACTCATCGGACGGCCTCCGCCATGAAGACCACCGGGGCGGTCCGCACGAGCCGGACCCGCTCCGCGCGGTAGTGGCCGACCTGGCGCACCGAGAGCCGCCAGCCGGGCAGCTCCGCCTTGTCACCGACGGCCGGGATACGGCCCAGCAGGTCGGCGATCAGGCCCGCGACCGTCTCGTACGGGCCCTCGGGCACGTCGAGGCCTATGCGCAGCAGGATGTCGACCCGGCAGCTGCCGTCGACGTCCCAGGCGGGCCTGCCGTCCTCCGGCGGCGCGGCGGCCAGCTCGGGCAGGTCGTGTCCGTCGTGCTCGTCGCGGACCTCGCCGACGATCTCCTCGACGATGTCCTCCAGCGTGACGACACCGGCGGTGCCGCCGTACTCGTCGACGACGACCGCGATGGGCTGCTCGCTGCGCAGGCGGGTGAGGAGCGGCCGTACGGGCAGCGTCTCGGGGACGAGCAGCGCCGGGCGGGCGATGTGGCCGACGGGGGTGCGCAGCCGGTCCTGGACGGGCACGGCCAGGGCGTCCTTGAGGTGAGCCATGCCGACGACCTCGTCGATCTTCTCCCGGTAGACCGGGAAGCGGGACAGGCCGGTGGCGCGGGTCAGGTTGACGACGTCCTCGGCGGTGGCCGAGGACTGCAGGGCGCTGACCTTCACGCGCGGCGTCATCACGTGCTGCGCGGTGAGCTCGCCCAGCGACAGGGTCCGGACGAACAGGTCGGCCGTGTCCTGCTCCAGGGCGCCGGCCAGGGCCGAGTGGCGGGCCAGGGAGACGAGTTCGCCGGGAGTGCGGGCGGAGGCCAGCTCCTCGGCGGGTTCGATGCCCAGGGCGCGCACGAGCCGGTTCGCCACGGCGTTGAGGCCGGCGATGACCGGGCGGAACAGCCGGGCGAAGACGTGCTGCGGGCCCGCGACGAAGCGGGCGACCTGCAGCGGCCTGGATACCGCCCAGTTCTTGGGCAGGAGCTCGCCGATCACCATCTGCACGGCGGAGGCCAGCAGCATGCCGACGACGACCGTGGCACCGGAGACGGCTCCCTCGGGGATGCCGATCGAGGTGAACGGGCCGTGCAGCAGCTCGGCGAGCGCCGGTTCGGCGAGCATGCCGACGACGAGCGAGGTGATGGTGATGCCGAGCTGGGTGCCGGAGAGCTGGAAGGAGAGTTCCTTGAGTGATTCGACGACCCGGTGGGCACGCCGGTCGCCCTCGGCGGCGGCCTTCTCGGCCTCGGGCCGTTCGACCGTCACGAGTCCGAATTCGGCCGCCACGAAGAATCCGTTGGCGAGAATCAGCAGGAACGCGGCTGCGAGGAGCAGCAGGGGGGTGGTCATGATGCCGCCGCCTCCACACGGTCGCGTACCTCGGATACGAGGTCCGCGCTATGTCGGCAGGGGGCGGCGCAGGTACTGCAGGACGATCCGTCCATCGCCGGAGGGGGTCACTCCTCGGTTAGCAGGAGCCTCTGCGCACCGGTCGGGGCGACAGAGGCGGAGGCGCATCCATCACGCCTCCGCCACCAGATTAATCAAGACACGGCCCGGTGCGGCAGTGGCGTCCGCCCGGAGGATGTCCCGAGTCAGCCCTGACCCCGCTCGGGATCCGTCACGGAACGCGCCTCGACCAGCGCCCGGAGCGCCCGGGCGTCGGCGATCGCACGCTGCCTGGCCAGGCCCGGCTGGATGCCCAGAGCAGGCAGGCTGGTGCCGTCGCTGAGGTTGAGGAACACCCAGGGGTCGCCGGGCCGGAGGGTCACCTGGAGGATCTCCGCCCACTCCAGCCGGCGCTTGTTCGTGAGATTGACGACAGTGACGCCGTTGTCGTCGACGACCACCTTGGGACGCGCCAGGAGGAGCAGCACGGCGTCCAGCAGGAGTGCCGTGAAAACGAAGCTGACGCGCTCGCCGGGGCTGAGCTGCTTCAGCAGCATCGCGACCGCCGTGATCACCACGAAGACGGCGACGGCCGCGGTGAGCAGCACCACACGGGTGCTGCCCGGCCGGAACGTGACGGGCAGGCTGGGCAGATCGGACATCGGGTCGCGGCCCCTCAGAGACGGCAGGCGTGGATGGCCGTGGTCAGGATGGCCCGGGCACCGATGTCGTACAAGTCGTCCATGATCCGCTGGGCTTCCTTGGCCGGGACCATCGCGCGGACGGCGACCCAGCCCTCGTTGTGCAGTGGGGAGACGGTCGGGGACTCCAGGCCGGGCGTCAGGGCGACGGCCTTCTCCAGCTGCTCGACGCGGCAGTCGTAGTCCATCATCACGTACGTCCGGGCGACCAGGACGCCCTGGAGGCGGCGCAGGAACTGCTGCACCTTGGGGTCGTCGGCGTCCGCGCCGGTGCGGCGGATCACGACGGCCTCGGACTGCATGATCGGCTCGCCGGCGACCTCCAGGCCCGCGTTGCGCAGCGAGGTGCCGGTCTCGACGACGTCGGCGATGACCTGGGCGACGCCCAGCTGGATGGCGGTCTCGACGGCGCCGTCGAGGTGGACGACGGAGGCGTCGATGCCGTGCTCGGCGAGGTGCGCCGCGACGATGCCCTCGTAGGAGGTGGCGATCGTCTTGCCCGTCAGGTCCGCCAGGCCGCTGATCGTGCCGGGCTTGGTGGCGTAGCGGAAGGTGGAGCGGGCAAAGCCGAGGGCGAGGATCTCCTCGGCTTCGGCGCCGGAGTCGATGAGCAGGTCCCGGCCGGTGAGGCCGATGTCCAGCTGCCCGGAGGCGACGTAGATCGCGATGTCGCGGGGGCGGAGGTAGAAGAACTCGACCTCGTTGACCGGGTCGACGATCCGCAGTTCCTTGGACTCGCGGCGCTGCTGGTAGCCGGCCTCATGCAGCATCTCCGCCGCAGGGCCGGACAGGGAACCCTTGTTGGGGACGGCGATGCGCAGCATGAGGTCGGCTTCCTTTGCGTGGTGTCGTACGGGAACGGGTGCGGCTTACAGGTGGGCGTAGACGTCGTCGAGGGAGATGCCGCGGGCGACCATCATCACCTGGACGTGGTACAGCAGCTGCGAGATCTCCTCGGCGGCGGCTTCCTTGCCCTCGTACTCGGCGGCCATCCACACCTCGGCGGCCTCTTCGACGACCTTCTTGCCGATGGCGTGGACGCCCTTGCCGACCAGTTCTGCGGTGCGGGAAGTGGCGGGGTCGCCCTGGGCGGCCTTGTGCTGGAGCTCGGTGAAGAGCTCCTCGAACGTCTTCTTGGACATGGTGACGCTCAGCCTATGCCACACCCGGCTTCCGTCAGCGCCAGGGTTCGGATACTGAGCGGAGGGTGGCCGCGGTCGCCACCGCCGCCGTCACCGCCTCGTGCCCCTTGTCCTCGTTGGAGCCCTCGATTCCGGCGCGGTCCAGGGCCTGCTCCTCGGTGTCGCAGGTCAGCACGCCGAAGCCGACGGGGACACCGGTGTCGACGGAGACCTGGGTGAGGCCCTGGGTCACGCCCTGGCACACGTACTCGAAGTGGGGCGTGCCGCCGCGGATGACGACGCCGAGGGCGACGATCGCGTCGTAGCCGCGGCCCGCGAGGACCTTGGCGACGACCGGGAGCTCCCAGCTGCCGGGGACCCTGAGCAGTGTCGGCTCGTCGATCCCCAGGTCGTGCAGGGCGCGCAGGGCGCCGTCGACCAGACCGTTCATCACCTTCTCGTGCCACTGTGCCGCGATGACGGCGACCCGGAGGTCACCCACATCGCGTACGGACAACTCCGGTGCACCCTTGCCGCTCACGTCTCTCCCTCTGTGCTCTCTTACTGGTTGCCGCAGGCGGGCACGGTGGTCGTGTCCAGCCAGGGCAGGTCGTGGCCCATCCGGTCCCGCTTGGTGCGCAGGTAGCGGAGGTTGTGCTCGCCGGCGCTCACGGGCATCGGCACGCGGGCCTGGACCGCGATGCCGTGCCGGACGAGCGCGTCGGTCTTGTCGGGGTTGTTGGTCAGCAGCCGGACGCCGCGCACACCGAGGTCGGCGAGGATCTGCGCGCCTGCGGCGTAGTCGCGGGCGTCGGCGGGCAGGCCGAGTTCGAGGTTGGCGTCGAGGGTGTCGCGGCCGCGCTCCTGGAGTTCGTAGGCGCGCAGCTTGGACATCAGGCCGATGCCGCGGCCCTCGTGTCCGCGCAGGTAGACCACGACGCCCCGGCCCTCGGCCTGGACGCGGGCGAGGGAGGCGTCGAGCTGGGGGCCGCAGTCGCAGCGGGCCGAGCCGAAGACGTCGCCGGTGAGGCATTCGGAGTGGACGCGGACGAGGACGTCCTGGCCGTCGCCGATCTCGCCGTGCACCAGGGCGACGTGCTCGACGCCGTCGACGATGGAGCGGTAGCCGTGGGCCGTGAAGGTGCCGTGGGCGGTGGGCAGTCGGGTCGTGGCCTCGCGGCGGACGGTGGGTTCGCTGCTGCGGCGGTAGGCGATCAGGTCCTCGATGGAGATGATCGTCAGGCCGTGCTTGCGGGCGAAGGGGATCAGCTCGGGCAGGCGCAGCATGGTGCCGTCCTCGCCGGCGATCTCGACGATCGCGCCGGCCGGGCGCAGGCCCGCGAGGCGGGCGAGGTCGACGGCGGCCTCGGTGTGGCCGTTGCGGGTGAGGACCCCGCCGGGCCGGGCGCGCAGCGGGAAGATGTGGCCGGGGCGGACGAAGTCGTCGGCCCCGCAGACGCCGTCGGCGAGCAGCTGGAGGGTGGTGGCGCGGTCGGAGGCGGAGATGCCGGTGCTCACGCCGTGCGCGGCGGAGGCGTCGACGGAGACCGTGAACGCGGTCTTCATCGACTCGGTGTTGTCCTCGACCATCTGCGGGAGCTTCAGCCGGTCCAGTTCGTCGCCCTCCATGGGGGCGCAGATCAGGCCGCGGCACTCGCTCATCATGAAGGCGACGATCTCGGGGGTGGCCTTCTCCGCGGCGATGACGAGGTCGCCCTCGTTCTCCCGGTCCTCGTCGTCGACGACCACGACGGGGCGGCCGGCCGCGATGTCGGCGATGGCCTGCTCGACGGGGTCGAGCGTGAAGCTCTCGACGTCGTCGGTGCTGTACAGGGCGGTTGCGGCAGTCATGCCGGCGCTCCTTCCAGGGTGGGCCGCGCGGTCTGACGCGAGCGCAGCCACCAGTCGCGCAGGCCCCACAGGACGAGCGCGCCGTAGATGACGTAGACGAAGCCGGAGAAGGCGTAGCCGTTGGCGAAGTTGAGGGGCACGCCGACGACGTCGACGAGCAGCCAGGCGAACCAGAACTCGACCATGCCGCGCGCCTGGGCGTACATGGCGACGACGGTGCCGACGAAGATGTAG
>NZ_JBEXSH010000286.1:0-9677 GCF_040613555.1 Streptomyces sp. NPDC006265 | reverse complement strand
GACGGCCAGGACCACCTCGGTGGTCCTGGCCGTCGCGTGAGTGGTAGCAAAGGGGCCGGGTCTGGAGACGGCGGCTTCGCTCGTGATTCGCTCCGCAGCGCCGTCGCGGACCGCTGCCGCCTCCCAGCGAGAGGGCAGCGAAACCGCGTGAGCCGCTGAGCGCTCGCTTAGCGGCCCTTGCGCCATGAGTGCCCGATGAGACTCCCGCGGTCCGGTGCCGTCGCCCGGCCAGGTGCGGTGTCAGGACGCGTGACCCGGGTGGGCGTAGTGCAAGGACCCCTACGCGCCAAGCGCCGTGCGCCCGGCCCCGCGTGCCTCCGACGGGCTCATGCCGTAGGCGCTCCTGAAGGTGTGGCTGAAGTGGGCGGGGTCCGGAAAGCCCCAGCGGCTTCCGACGGTGGCGACGGGCATATGGGCGAGCGCGGGGTCCGCGAGGTCGCGCAGGCACTCGGCGAGGCGACGCTCCCGGAGCCAGCCCGAGACCGTGTATCCCCGCTCGGCCAGCAGCTTGTAGAGGAAGCGCCGCGAGATGTGGTGGGCGGCCGCGATGCGGTCGGGGCCGAGCCCAGGGTCGGAGAGCCGCTGTTCCATGTACGTGAGGATCCGCCGGGCCAGCAGCTCCCGCCCGTCGTCCTGCTGCGGCACGTGCACGGCGCACCGGTCCGAGAGCATCGTGCCGACCAAATCGACCACGCTGTCCGCGAGCCGCTGGGTGCCGAGAGCGTCCAGTTGCCGCACCTGCCCGGCCAGCCCGCACAGGAACGGGTGCACTACGGGCCCCAGCCCGTCGCTGCACGACACGGTGGTGGCGATCATGCGGGTCAGGTCGCGTTCGGGCAGCCGGAGCATGACCCGCGGGAACATCAGCACGAGTGTGCGGTACGGCTGGTCGAAGTCGAGTGTGTACGGGTGCCGGGTGTCGTAGATGGCCAGCTCGCCCGGCTTGAGCAGGGCCTGGCGGTCCGCCTGGCTCAGCATGCACTGCCCGGCCAGCTGAAGACCCACCTTGACGAAATCGGCCGGGTCGGAGGTGATGTGCCTTCGGGTGTGGGCGACGCCGTGCGGATCCGCGGCCACGACCGACACCTGCACCGCGCCGAGCTGAGAGGTGTGCAGGGAGGCGTGGAAGTCCGGAACCTCGCGCGGCAGCGCTTCCAGCGGCACGAAACTCTGGCCGATCACGTTCCGCCAGAACTCGAAGCGTCCTGCGGAGGTGTCGTCCGACGGAGTCGTCATCGTGGGCATGGGTCTCCTCTGCGGGCCCTTCGGCAAGCCGGCAGGTAGGCGTGCCGCCGGATACTAACCGTCGCATCCGGTTTTTACAAAGTGTGATGAATAGGGTGTATGAGAAGATCCCGTGTGCGTCGAGGGTGCGGTGAGGGGGTCCCGGAAGGGCGCGAGGCGCCTCCGGGTCCCCCACCGCCCGGAGTGTCAGCCGAGGCCGTCCGCACCCACCTGAACCGCGGACTCGTCGAGGACGGTGTCGGTCACGGGGCGCGGGCGTCCGTCCAGGTCGAGGACGGGGACGGCCTCCTTGTACCAGGACTCGATGACGGCGTTGCCCCAGAAGTCGCGGCGGCGGTCGTCGCGCACGTTCCAGCGGTACGTCTCGTGGTCCGGGTCACCGGTGTAGTAGTCCGAGGTGTAGATCTCCACGCGGTGGCCGTCGGGGTCGCGCAGGTAGAGGTAGAAGGCGTTGGAGACGCCGTGCCGGCCGGGGCCTCGTTCGATGTGGTGCTCTTTGTGCAGCGAGCCGAAGATGTCGGCCGCGCGCAGTACCTGGTGGGACTCGTGGGTGGCCACACCGACGTGGTGCAGGCGCGGTCCGGCACCTCCCGTGAAGGCGACGTCGTGGACGGTCTGCTTGCGGTACATCCAGGCCGCGTACAGCTCGTGCTCGTCACCTTCGATCGTTTCCGAGCAGCCGAAGCCGAGGGACTTGTAGTGGGCGTAGGCGGCCGGGATGTCGGGGGTGCAGATGTTGAAGTGGTCCAGGCGGGCGATTTCGGCGCCGTGGCGGATGTCGTAGCGCTGGATGAGGCGCTCGGCGCGGGCGATCGCGTGGAAGAACTCCACGGGGAAACCGAGAGGGTCGATGACGCGGACCGCGTCGCCGATACCGTGCGTTCCCTCGCCCTTCTTCAACCGCTTGACCGGGCAGCCGAGTCCGGCGAAGAACTTCTCCGCCTTGTCGACGTCCTCAGGGGTGCGGACGCGATAGGAGATGTGGTCGAGGGCCGCCAGGTCGCCCTTGCGCAGCACCAGCGAGTGGTGGGTGAGTTCGTCCGTGCCGCGCAGGTACAGCGACCCGGCGTCCTCGTACTGGATGTGGAAGCCGAGCATGTCGACCCAGAACCAGCGGGCCGCGCCGAGGTCGGTGACGGCGAGCTGGGCGTAGGCGGACCGGACGACGTCGGGGGCGTTCGAGACGGTCATGAGGCGGCTCCGAAGCGGGGGGTGTGCACCTCGGTGAGGGCGACGTGGACGATCTTCGACTCGGTGTAGAAGTCGATGCTGTGGGCGCCGCCCTCGCGGCCGACACCGGAGGCCTTGACCCCGCCGAAGGGAGTGCGCAGGTCACGGACGTTGTGGGAATTGATCCAGACCATGCCGGATTCGACTGCGTGCGCGATGCGGTGGCCGCGCTTGAGGTCCGAGGTCCAGACGTAGGCGGCCAGACCGAACTGCGTGGCGTTCGCGAGTTCCACGGCCTCGGTCTCGTCGTCGAAGGGAGCGACGGCCACGACCGGGCCGAAGATCTCCTCCTGGAATATACGGGCGTCGCGTTCGACGTCGGCGAATACGGTGGGCTGGAGGTAGTTGCCGTCGGCGAGGTGGTCGGGGCGGCTGCCACCGGCGACCAGACGGCCCTCCTTCCTGCCGATCTCCACGTAGTTCAGGACCCGCTCGTAGTGTTCGGGGTGGACCAGCGCGCCGACCTCGGTGGCCGGGTCGGAAGGCAGTCCGACGCGTACGTTGGCGGCCCGCTCCGCCAGTCGCCGGGTGAACTCCTCGTACAGGGGGCGCTCGACGAGTACGCGTGAACCGGCCGTGCAACGCTCCCCGTTGAGGGAGAACACGCCGAAGACGACCGAGTCCAGGGCGGCTTCCAGGTCGGCGTCGGCGAAGACGACGACCGGGGACTTGCCGCCCAGCTCCATCGACACCGTCTTCAGGTGCTCGGCGGAGGACCGGATGATGTGCCGGCCCGTGTCGGAGGAGCCGGTGAAGGAGATCAGCGGTACGTCCGGGTGGTCGACGAGGGCTTGGCCGGCCTCCTCGCCGATGCCGTGGACGATGTTCACCACCCCGGCGGGCACGCCTGCCTCTTCGAAGATCTCCGGCCACAGCGACGCGGACAGCGGGGTCCATTCGGCCGGCTTGAGGATCAGCGTGCAGCCGGATGCCAGCGCGGGCGCCAGCTTCCAGCTCTCCAGCATGAACGGGGTGTTCCAGGGGGTGATCAGCCCGGCGACTCCCACCGGTGTGCGCACCACATAGCTGAACTGGTCGTCGCCCTGCCGGAACGCCTCCTCGCCGAGGGCCACGATGACATCCGCGAAGTAGCGGAAGTTCTCGGCGGCGCGCCGCGCCTGGCCGCGGGCCTGCGTGATCGGCAGCCCGGAGTCGTACGACTCGAAGGCGGCGAGCCGGTCATGACGGGCCTCGACGGCGTCGGCGATCCGGTACAGGACACCCGCGCGTGCCCGGTTGGACAGCCCGGCCCACTGCGGGAACGCGACCCGGGCAGCCGTCACCGCCCGGTCCACGTCGGCCGCGGAGCCCCGCGCGGCCTGTGCGTAGGCCGTGTTGGAGACCGGGTCAGCTACTTCGAAGGTGCGTCCGTCCACGGCGTCGACGAGGGCACCGCCGATCCAGTGCGGGATCACGGAGGGCAGTCCCTGGGGAACGACAGTCACTTGGTGGCTCCGATCTGCTGGGTGAGGTCTCCGCCCTCGCGGAGCAGCGCGCGGATCTTCGACAGGCCCGCGTCGGTGGGGGAGATGAGCGGCGGGCGGACATGGGGCGAAGCGATACGTCCCTGCTGGTGCAGCACCCACTTCGCCGGCGCCGGGTTCGTCTCGACGAACAAGAGGTCGACGAGCGGATGCAGGCGGTAGTGGAGATCGCGGGCCCCGTCGAAATCGCCCTCCTCCCACAGCTCGTACATCCGAGCCACCGCGCCGGGCGCGAGATTGGCGACGGCCGATACGAACCCCGCACCGCCGAGCGCGAGCAGCGGCAGACACAGCAGCTCGATGCCGGACCACACCAGCAGTGAGCGCCCGCAGGCGTGCAGCACGCGCGAGAAGTGCTCGAAGTCCTTGGTGGTCTCCTTGACGCCCACGAAGTTCTCGAAATCGGTGAACAACCGCTTCACCGTCTCGGGCGCGATGTCGACGGCCGTGCGCGAGGGCACGTTGTAGGCGACGATCGGCAGGTCAGGAAACTCGCGGGCGACGATCGCGTACCACTGGTACAGCGCCTCCTGCGTGGGGCGCGCGTAGTACGGCGTGATGACAAGCGCCGCGTCGGCGCCCAAGTCCGCCGCGGCGGCGGTGAGTTCGAGGGTCTCGTCGAGCTTGTGGGATCCGGTCCCGGGCAGGAACGGGACGCGGTCGCCGATCTCCTCGACCGCCGTCCGCATCCCCGCGATCCGTTCGCTGACGCTCTGCGAGCTGGGCTCGCCGGTGGAGCCGCCCAGCGAGATGCCGTGCGAACCGGACTCCAGCTGGAAGCGGATCAGCGCGCGCAGGCTGTCGTGGTCGACGGCTCCGTCCGAGGTGAAGGGGGTGATGGCGGGAGCGATGGAGCCGCGGATGGCGGACGGGTCGCTGCGGAATTTCATGTGGGCTCTCCTTGCGTGCTGCGCTGCTTGCGCCACCGCTCGTACATCTCGTGCCAGTCGGGACCGAGGGGATACAGGCCGTCGATGTCGTGCCCGGCGCGCACCTGCTCGGTGATGAAGCGCTCCTTCTGTTCCTGCTCCCGGCAGTCGGTGATCAGGTCCTCGGCCAGCTCGGGCGGCACGACGACCACGCCGTCCGCGTCTCCCACCAGCAGGTCGCCGGGCTGCACCAGGGCTCCGCCGCAGGCGATCGGCGTCCCCGTGTCCCACGGCACATGGCGGCGGCCGAGGACGGAGGGGTGGGCTCCGCCGTGGTAGACGGGCAGCCCCAGTTCGGTGACGGCGACGCTGTCGCGCAGGCCTCCGTCGGTGACCACCCCGGCCGCGCCGCGCTGTTGGGCGCGCAGGGCGAGGATGTCGCCGAGCGTGCCGGCGGATGTGTCCCGGCGGGCGTCCATGACCAGGACATGGCCGGGTCGCAGCTGCTCGATGGCCCGCTTCTGCGCGTTCATGCCGTTGCCGTACCGCTTGAACAGGTCCTCGCGCAGTGGCAGGTAGCGCAGCGTGTGGGCGACGCCGACCATCTTCGTGTCCGGCCGGGTGGGACGTACCCCGTCGATGGACATGTGGGGCAGGCCGCGCCCGCGCAACTGTGCGCTGAGTGTGGCGACCGCGACCGAGCGCAGTCCGTCCTCGATGCGTTCGTCGAGCAGGGGCTCGGGTGTGTACGCGGCTCCGTGGGCGGCCTCGCGTTCGGCCGCGTCCGTCCTCGGCATCGCTCCGTACGTCTCCAGAGGGGGCCCGGAGGCGATGGGGTTGCGCAGCCGCCCGGTGGACTGCCCGCTGCCGGTGACCTCGACCTCCACCGTGTCGCCGGGGGAGACGACGGACGCGCCGGCCGGAGTGCCCGTCAGGATCACGTCCCCGGGCTCCAGCGTGACCAGTCTCGACAGGTCGGCGACGAGCTGTCCGAAGGGAAAGAGGAGCGTGTCGGTGGTGTCGTCCTGCACGAGTTCGCCGTTGACCCAGGTACGCAACTGGAGTGCGTCCGGGTCGAGTTGGCGGGCATCCAGCAGCCGCGGCCCGATCGGCGTGAAGCCGTCCGCGCCCTTGGAGCGGAGGTTGGAGCCGCGGTCGGCATACCGCAGGTCGTACACCCCGGCGTCGTTCGCGGCGGTCACCCACCGCACGTGGGACCAGCCGTCCTCCGGCCGCACCCGCTGGGCCCGGCCGCCGATGACCAGGGCGATCTCGCCTTCGAACCCGAGAAGTTCACACCCGTCCGGGCGGACGATGGCCTCCTTGGTGCCTGCCAGCGACGAGGGGGGCTTGAGGAAGTAGGAGGGCTGGGCCGGGCTCCGGCCGCGCTCCTTGGCCCGGCTGCGGTAGTTGAGATGGACAGCGATGATCTTCGATGGGGGGTTCCCCAGGGGGTGCGTCATCAGGAGCGCTCCAGGCTGCGCTGGTTCAGGCTGTGCTGGTTCAGGAAGGCCTGGACCTTCGCCTTGTACGGCTCGCGGTCGTACGACTTCACGTACGCGCCGGCCATGCGGACGGGGTCGCCGAAGAAGTAGTACTCGTACAGGGCCTGGCGGCTGGAGAAGGCGGAGATGCAGGTGTCCCAGACGAGACGGAACAGCTTCACGCGCTCGGCGCCGGTGAGGGTGGCCGACTGGAGGTAGGCCTCGATGTCGGCTGCCGCCGGGCCGGTGATGTCGAGTTCGGTCGGGGTGGCCATCAGGCCGGAGGCGCCGAGCTTGCGCAGGATCTGCGGGAAGCGCTGGTAGAGCTTGGGGTAGAGGTTGCGGGCGGCGTTGAGGGGGGCCCAGGCCGGGGTCAGCACCCCGTACTCGTTGACCTCGGCGTCGGCTTCCGCCGCGCGAAGGAAGGCGCGCAGCGTCTCCAGGGTGGTGATGATCTCGGCGATGTCCTCCTGGACGTGCTGGAACTGCTCGATGCCGATGGCCTCCGTGAGCAGTGTCACCAGTCCGAGGATGTACTCGGTCTTGGCGGTGGTGCGGGTGACGACCTGGTGGGTCATGTGCACCACGGAGGACGTCTGGGAGTAGAAGCCGTTGCACAGCTCGGCGTCACCGAGCGCGAAGCAGCGCTCGAAGGGCACGTGCACGTCGTCGAAGACGACCACGCAGTCCGACTCCTCGAAGCGGGAGGCCAGGGGGTGGTCGTGGCGCGGACGGTCGTAGTCGAGGGGCTCGCGGGCGATGTAGCGCAGGCCGGGGGTGTCGTTGGGGATGGCGAAGGCGTACGAGAACGGCTTGTCCTCCGGAGTGCCGCGGAGCACGGTCGAGGGGAAGACCAGCATCTCGTCGGCGAAGGGGGCGATGGTGGCGAGCATGCGCGCCCCGCGGATCACCACGCCGTTGTCGTCCTCCTTCACGATGCGTGCCGCGAGCTTGCCGCCCGCCTGCTGGGTGCCCGCCACCGCCCGGTTGACCTGCGGCGGAATCAGCGTGTGCGTGCACAGCAGATCCTCTTCGCGGGCCTTCTCGTAGTAGCGGCGGATGTTCTCGCCGAAGGCGGGGTTGGCCTGGGCGAACCAGTCGGCGGCCGAGGCGAGCGCCATCAGGGAGCTGTTCATGTAGTCGCCGGTGCGGCCCAGCATGCCGTTGCTGTGGTCGGCCCACACCTTGAACGCCTTACGGCGCTTGACGAGCTCGTCGGGCGTGCGCGGAGTGAGGAAGGACGTGCCGACCGGCTCACCGGAGGTGGGGGAGGCGTACGTGAGGACGTCCTTGTGTTCGTCGCTGTGCTGGAGGTCGTACAGCTCGGCGTAGGTCCGCACCACGTTGCGGAAAGCGGGGTGTTCCTGGATTCCTCCGGTGAGCGTTTCGCCCTGGATGCGCACGGTGGGGCGGGACTGGGAGAGGCGATCGAGGAATTCCTTGCCGGTGCGTGCGGCCATGGTGGTTCTCCTGGGGAGTGGGGTGGGGCTCGAGAGGGGGTGGGCCGGGGGAAGGCTTCAGAAGAGGTGCTCGATGCCGTCGGTCGACTCGGTCGTGGACGCGAAACGGCTCCAGGCGTAGGTCAGGGCATCGCCGTCGCGGTGGCCGAGGGCGGTGACGCGGCCGAGGACCAGGGTGTGGTCGCCGCCGTCGTACGCGCGCCAGGGCTCGCACTCCACCCAGGCGAGCGGGTCGGCCAGCCGGGGGACGCGCGCGCCCTCCGCCCAGCGGGGCTCCGCGGTGCTCGGGGCACCGGCGAACAGCCGGGCCAGCTGCTCCTGTTCGGCACCGAGGATGTTCACGCAGAAGGGCCCGTCGGCCAGCTGGTCGTGGCAGCGGGCCCGGCGGGCGACGCTGACCAGGACCAGCGGCGGTTCGGCGGACACGGACGTGAAGGAGTTCATGGTGGCGCCCCGCGGACCGCTGTCGGTCGCGTAGGACACCACCGTGACGCCGGTGGCGAAACGGGACATGCAGGCACGCAGCGCGCCGGGACTGGGGGGAGCGAGTGCTTCGGGCATACGAGGTTCCTTGGGATCGATCGCCCGAGACGCACGGCCGGGAGGGGACCTGTCCCCTGTCAGACCTAGGGGACAAAGCGGGGCGACTAATGCTCAGGGCGTATAATCAATGCTTTGATTAATTGGGGACCGTACCCCTGTCGGCATCTCTGGGGAAGCCCTCGGGTGAAGGTTTTTCACGGTCCGGAAACCCGGACGGGATGCCGACCTTTGCCTGCTTCCCGCATGCGGTCCGTGATGCCGCCCGACCTAGACTCCGACTGTGACCCAGGAACCGGAACCGCTGGATGCCGACCACCTGCACTTCTGGTCGTTCATCGACCACGCCGTCGACCGGGCCTCGCGGGAACTCCCCGGCATCGACCCGCTCGCCATGCGGTTGGTGCTCACCCTCCACCGCGCGGCCAACATGCTCGTCTACGACCTCGAATCCGCCGTACACCGTCCTCGTGGCTGGTCATGGCCCGGCTTCCGAGTGCTGTTCGCCATCTGGTTGTCGGGCCCGGTTGAGGCGAGGAAGGTCGCGGAGCTGTCCGGCATGAGCCGAGCCGCCGTGTCGGCGCTGGTGAGCACGCTGGAACGGGACGGCCTGGTGAGCAAGGAGCGCGCCTCCTACGACGGGCGCGCGGTCCAGCTGGGCCTCACCGAGGCCGGCCTGCATGCGATCACCACTGCCTTCCAAGCACACAACGCACGTGAACAGGAGTGGGCGGGCGCCCTCAGTGAGGACGAGCAGCAGACCCTCATCGAGCTGCTCGGCAAGCTGACCGCGCACTCCGCGCACTCCGACGTCCGGCATCGGACCTGAGGGGTTTTTCAGTCGCCTACCCGAGTACCGCACTTGCGGCACGGGCACCAGAAACCGTCGGACGACGGGGCACATCCCTCCGCCGCGTCGCCCGTATTCGGCTACCTCGATGATCTGCCGCAAGGTGCGCATCTGGACGCCCGAGAGCAACCGGTAGGGCTGGTCGTCCTACCTCGGCGACGCCGTCGCGGGCCCGGACGTCTCCCCGTACTCGGCCGCAGCTCGCCGCAAGGATCTCACCGGTCTCCCTCCGGCCTGGATCACAGTCGGCACCCTCGACGTCGTCCCCGGCGCATTCCACGGCTTCGACCGCGGGCCGCCCCGGTCCATCCTCGAAGACGTTGGCCAGGTGATGACTGCGCGACTCCTTTGCGGGCGGGCCGTTGTCAGGCCTCGTCACGTCGCGCGGTCCAGCAGGACTTTGTGGGTCACGGGGAAGATCGCGAAACTGGTCCGGTGGGTCAGGGATCCCCACAGGCCCCGTGGAAGGTAGAGGGAGACGGCGATGGCGGCGGCGCCGATGACGACGAGGTACC
>NZ_JBEXSH010000285.1:0-9788 GCF_040613555.1 Streptomyces sp. NPDC006265 | reverse complement strand
GCCGCATCTCGACGCCGCGCCAGCCGTCCGGCTGCGGGAAGCCGCCCTCGGGGAGGTGCCGGCGGTGGAAGGAGCGGATCTCGCGGTAGAAGTCGCCCCGGTCGGCGGGCCGCACCCGGTCCTCGCGGGCCAGTACGAACAGCATGTGGTCCAGCGCCCGCTCCAGCAGCAGCGGCCGCGCCCAGTCGAGGTCCGGGCGCTGCTCCAGGAACGCGAACAGCCCCTCGTACTGCGGGAAGATGTCGAAGTGCCGGCGCCCGGGCGTCTTGGTGATCGCGCCCTGCCGGCGCTGCCGGTACTCCACGCCGATCCGGTCCAGGCAGGCGATGCGGTCGGCCAGCACCATCGAGCGGTAGGTGACCGGCGCGTCCTCGTACAGCCCCGGCGCGTACTGCAGGCCGTGCCCCTGGAAGAACGACCGCCGGTAGGCCTTGTTCCAGGCGACCAGGAAGAGGTTCAGATACTGCGGGCTCTCCCGGATGCCGAACGTCTCCAGGCCGGCCGAGGCCAGCAGGTCCGCAGCCTCGCTGCGTCCGCCCCGGCCCCACCAGTGGGTGCGCACATGGTCGAAGACCAGGATGTCCGGATCGCCGGTCGCCGCCAGGCGTGCGGGGACGGCGGCCAGCAGGCCCGGCGTGTAGTGGTCGTCGCTGTCCAGGAACAGGACGTAGTCGCCGGCCGCCTGCGCGAGTCCGGCGTTGCGGGCCCGGCCGAGGCCCACGTTCTCCGGCAGGTGCAGCACCCGCACCCGGTCGTCGCGGGCGGCGTACTCGTCGAGGATCGCGCCGCTGCCGTCGGGCGAGCGGTCGTCCACGGCGATCACCTCGAAGTCGCCGTGGGACTGGCCGAGCACCGAGTCGAGACACTCGCGCAGGAAGCCCTGCACCTTGTAGACGGGGACGATGATGCTGAAGCGGGGCACTTCTTCGGTCAGCTCCTTACGAGGGGGGCGGCGGGGGCCGGGACGCGCTCCGCGAGGGGGATGACGGGCGGGATCGACTCGGGCGGCTCACCCAGCAGCACCCGGCGCACGACGCGTTCGGCGGCCCGCCCGTCGTCGAACTGGCAGAAGCGCTCCCGGAACGCGGCCCGCAGGGAGGTGGCGGTCTCGTCCGCCCAGGAGCCGTCACGGAAGGCGGCCGCCAGTTCCCCGGGCGTCCGGGCGACCCGGCCGGGCGGGAGCTCCATCAGGTCGAAGTAGACGCCCCGGGTCTCCCGGTAGACGTCCCAGTCGTCGGCGTACACGACGATCGGGCGGTCCAGGTTGGCGTAGTCGAACATGATCGACGAGTAGTCCGTGATCAGCGCGTCCGCGGCCAGGCAGACGTCCTCCGACGAGCGGTGCCCGGTGACGTCGATGATCCGGCCGCCGCCCCTGCTCGCCCCCTGGTCGTAGAAGTAGTGGGCGCGCAGCAGCACCACGTAGTCGTCGCCGATCGCCTCGCAGAACTCCGCCAGGTCCAGGCCCGTCTCGAAGCCGGTGGCGTAGTCGCGGTGCGTGGGCGCGTAGAGCAGGGCCTTCTTGCCCTCGGGGACGCCCAGTTCCTTGCGGACGCGGGCGACGTCCTCGGCGGACGCCGTGCAGTAGACGTCGTTGCGCGGATAGCCGTACTCGAGCCTCTCGTGCGCGCTCGGGAAGGCCCGCTCCCACATCTCGGTGGAGTGCCGGTTGGAGGTCAGGTTGTAGTCCCAGCGGTCCACCCGGGCCAGCAGCTTGGCGAAGCTGCCGGTCGCCGCGGCCACCACGGGGTACGTCGCCTGGTCGGCGCCCATCGTCTTCAGCGGGGTGCCGTGCTGGGTCTGGAGGTGCACGCTGCCGGGGCGCTTGACCACGGCGTCCGCGAAGTTGGCGTTGTTGACCAGATACTTCGCGCGGGCCAGCACCTCCCAGTACTTCCGGCTGCCGATCACCGCGTACTCGACGTCCGGCGGCACGCTGCCCACCGCGTCCGGCTCCACCAGGAACACCGCGCGCAGGTGCGGCGCGAGCTCACGGGCCTTGGCGTGGATCGCGGCGGGGTTGCAGGCGTAGCCGCGGCCCCAGTAGGCGCAGTACACGACGAGGTTGCGGTCGAGCGGGAGGCGCAGAGCCGCCGCGTAGCGGAGCCGGGTGCGCAGTCCCCGCGGGCGGGGGAGCAGCGCGGCGGCCCGCGACGCCGTCCGGTTGGCGGCGCGCAGGGAGCGGAACGCCGCGTACGACCCCGAGGCCAGCAGCCGGTGCTGGACGCCGATGCTGCCGCCGGGCGCCCGGTAGCCGGCGGGGCGGTGCCGCCGGTGGAGCGCGCCGGCCCGCCGGAAGAAGGCGCGGCGGTCGGACGTCAGCCGCCGTGGGTGGGCGGCCGTCTTCAGTACGGCGGCGAAGAGCTGCTCGAACAGCGGCTTCAGCCGGTCCGCCGGCAGGTCCTGTTCCGCGGCCCGCGTCAGCACCAGTTCGGTCTGGTCCAGCAGCTCGGCGTGGTGCGCGCCGGGCAGGCCCAGCCGGTTGCCCTGCCGACGCAGCAGGTGCCGGACGACCACCGCGCGCAAGGCCGCCACCCGCTCCGCCCGCAGGGCGACCAGCCCGCCGAAGCCGACGTCGGTGAAGTGGTCCCCGGGGAAGGAGAGGCCCTGCTCGGTGAGGAAGGCCCGGCGGTAGACCGCGCTCCACGCCGGGAGCGCCACACCCGTCAGCTGCGGGGCCCGGCCGGGGGAGAAGGCCCCGTCCGGCGTCCGGGCGAGCAGGGGTGCCGCCGGGTTGGTCGGCTCGCCTTCCCACCAGGGGGTGCGCTCGTGCTCGAAGTACAGGACGTCGACGTCGCCCACGGCGCTCATCCGGGCGTCCAGGGCGGCCAGCGCCCCCGGGACGAGGACGTCGTCGCCGTCGAGGAAGAGCACATGGCCGCCGACCGCCGCCTTCAGCCCGGTGTTGCGTGCCCCGGCCAGACCGGCCGACGGCGGCGAGTGCACCGGCGTCACCCGGGAGTCCCGCTCGGCGTACCCGGCGACGACGTCCGCCGCCGGGGCGTCGGGTGCGTCGCACACCGGGATCAGCTCGAAGTCGCCGAACGACTGGGCGAGGACCGAGTCCAGCGCCAGGGACAGCCGGCCCGCGACCCCATGGGACGGGACGACGATGCTGAAGCGGGGCATTCTGCTCCTTCTGTCAGGAGGCGGCTCTGTCGGGAGGCGGGTCTGCCGGAGTCGGGAGGTCTCAAGCGGCGCGTGGGCGTCCCGGCCGCCCGGACGGGCGACAGGAGGACGGCCGGGACGGTGTCGGCCGCGACGGGCTGGAGGGCATTGCGGACTCCCCGGGGTGAGAACCGTGGTCAGAGGCTGTCGGTGACGGCGGGCGGGCCGGCCGGCAGCGGCACCGTGGTGAGCGGCTCGCGCGTCAGCGAGGCCGCCGCCGACGGCACCGGGCGGCGCTCGCCGAGCGGCACGACCGGCGGCAGTTCCGACTGCCCGAGGACGACCCTGCGCACGACCCGCTCGGCGGCCCGGCCGTCGTCGTAGGTGCAGAACCGCTCGCGGAACGCCGCCCTCAGCTGTGCCGAGCGGGAGCCGCGCCAGTGGCCGGTGGCGAAGATGTCGATCAGCTCGTCCTCCCCGCGAGCGACCGCGCCCGGCGAAACGTCGCGCACGTCGAAGTAGGTGCCGCGGGCCGCGTCGTACGCCTCCCAGTCGTCGGCGTGGATCACGATCGGCCGGTCCAGGTTGGCGTAGTCGAACATCAGTGATGAGTAGTCCGTGACCAGGGCGTCCGACGCCAGGCAGAGCGACTCCACGCTCGGGTGGCCGGAGACGTCGACGACCCGGCCGCAGGTGCTGGTCAGCGGGGCGTCGTAGGCGTGGTGGGCACGGGCCAGGACGACGAAGCGCGGGCCGAGGCGGCGCACGATCCGCTGGAGGTCGAGGGCGTGGCGCTGGGAGCGGCGGTAGTCGCGGTGGGTCGGCGCGTACAGGATCGCCACCGCGCCGCGCGGGATGCCGAGCGAGGCGCGCAGCCGGGCCACGTCCGCCGGGGTCGCCGTCCGGAAGACGTCGTTGCGGGGGTAGCCGTACTCCAGCGTGGTGTAGCGGCCGGGGTGGACGCGCTCGTGGATCAGCGTGGTGTGGCGGTTGGCGGACAGCACGTAGTCCCACCGGTCGATGTCCTTCAGCAGCCGCGCGAAGTCCCGGCCGCGGGCCGCGGCGGGGCGCTCCTGGAGGTCCAGGCCGAGGTGGCCGAGCGGGGTGCCGTGCCCGGTCTGGATCAGGACCTGGCCCCGGCGTTTGGCGAGGCGGTCGTCGAAGCCGGTGTTGCTGACCAGGTAGCGGGAGCGGGCGAACGCCGTCCAGTAGGCGGCCGTCCCGGGGACGAGGCGGCGCGGGCCGGGCGGGATGGTGTGATGGTGCTCGCGGCGGGCGATCCACGCCGTGCGGATGTGCGGCGCGAGGTCGCGGAACGCGGCTTCCAACGCGCCCGGGTTGCAGCCGTGGCCGCGGCCGTCGTAGGCGGCGAAGACGGCGCGGTCGGCGCGCAGCGGCAGACAGCGCTGGACGCGGTAGTGGGTCCTGAGGGCGGCCGACCGCACGCCCCGCAGCAGCTTCCCGGTGGTCCGGGCGGCGGCGCGCTGCAGCGCCGCGGCCCACTGGAGGGTGCGGTAGGTGCGGTGCAGGCCGAAGCGGATCAGGACGTGGTGGATCCGGCAGCGCAGGGGGACGGGCCCGCCGGGGGTGCGGTAGCGGCGGTAGTGGGCGCGGGCCCGGCGCAGGAAATCCGCGCGTGAGCCCTTGGGCAGCCGGTCCCGCCGGGAGTACACGATCGCCAGATGGTGCACCATGCGGCGGAACAACACCGGCCGCCACTGCGCCAGTTCGGGACGGTCGTCGACGAACGCGAAGACCCGCTCGTACTGCTCGAAGACATCGAAGTGCCGCTCGCTGGTGGTGCGCAGGATGCTGCCCTGCCGCCGTTGCCGGTAGTGCACGCAGACCCGGTCGAGGGTCGCGATCGAGTCGGCGGTCATCAGCACCGGGTACGTCCACGGCATGTCCTCGTAGACGCCGGGCGGGAAGACGAACCCCTCCCGCTCGACGAACTCCCGCCGGTAGGCCTTGTTCCAGGCGACCATCAGCAGCCGCAGCAGCCCCGGCCGGTCCTCCAGCCGGAACGGCGCCGGGCCCTGCTCGGTCAGCTGCCGGGCCGCCTGGTTGCGGATCGCCTCACCCGTCCAGTACGTGCGCGCGTAGTCGAACACCAGTACGTCCGGTTCGCCGGTCTCCTTCAGCCGGTCGGCGATCGAACGCAGCGCGCCGGGTGTGAGGGTGTCGTCGCTGTCGAGGAACAGAAGGTAGTCGCCGCTCGCGTGCGCCACGCCGGCGTTTCTCGCGCGGCCCAGGCCGACGTTCTCCGGCAGGTGGACGGGGCGGACGCGCGTGTCGCGGGCGGCGAACTCGTCGGTGATCGCGCCGCACGCGTCCGGCGAGCAGTCGTCGACGACGATCAGTTCCAGATCGGGACAGGACTGGGAGAGCACCGATTCGAGGCACTCGTGCAGGTACGCCTGAACCTGGTACGCGGGGACAATGACACTGAACCTGGGCAAGAGGCCATCCATCGGTCGGCGCGGGCGTTCGGCCCGGGAACGGCCGGTGGGCCGACTTGGTTACGGTGGCTACGGCATCCGGGGGAACGCGGAAGGGGCGGACCGCCCCCGGCCCGTCCCTCCAACCGCCTTGCTGTGAGGGCTACTTGACCGCGCCGGCCATGACGCCGGACACGAACTGCCGCTGGAACGCGAAGAAGACGGCCAGCGGGACCACCATCGAGATGAACGCACCGGGTGCCAGCACGTCGATGTTGTTGCCGAACTGCCGTACCTGCGTCTGGAGTGCGACCGTGATCGGCTGGCTCCCGGAGTCCGAGAAGATCAGTGCGACCAGCATGTCGTTCCACACCCACAGGAACTGGAAGATGCCGAGCGCGGCGATCGCCGGACCGCCGAGGGGCATCACGACACGGAAGAACAGGCGCAGTTCACCCGCCCCGTCCAGGCGCGCCGCCTCCAGCAGCTCGCGCGGGATCTCCGCGAAGAAGTTCCGCAGCAGGAACACCGCGAACGGCAGACCGAAACCGACGTGGAAGAGCACCACGCCGAGGACCGAGCCGAAGATGCCGATGCTGCCGAAGAGTTCGGCGATCGGGATCAGCGCCACCTGCACGGGGACGACCAACAGGCCGACCACACCCAGGAACCACCAGTCCCGGCCCGGGAACTCCATCCAGGCGAAGGCGTAGCCGGCCAGCGAGCCGATGATCACCACCAGCAGGGTCGCCGGCACGGTGATCCACACCGTGTTCACCAGGCTGCTGGTGATGTCCTCGTTCTCCAGCAGCTTCCGGTAGCTGTCGAAGGTGATCTGCGAGGGCTCGGTGAACACCTTCCACCAGCCGCTCGCCGCGATGTCCTCCGGCGCGCGGAGGCTGGACAGGAGCAGCCCGATCGTCGGCACCAGCCAGAAGAGTCCGACGACGATGAGGAACACCCGCAGCAGCCCGCCGCTGACCCCCTCGGCGAGCCGCGATCCCAGCGACTGTTTGGCCTTCATCGCCGCACCTCCCGCCTGAGCCTGCGTACGTTACTGTGCCTTCCCGGGGGACAACCCCCGGACCCCCGGCCGGGGAAGGGGCGAGACGCTTTCATCGCCTGACCTCCCGACGCAGTCGACGTACGTTGAACCACATCACCGGGATCACGAGCAGCAGCAGGAACACCGAGATGGCGCTGGCGATGCCCGGCTGGTCCTCGGAGAAGCCCTTGCGGTACAGCTCCAGGGCGAGGACGTTCGCGTCGTCCTGGGAGGAGCCGGGGGCGATGATGAAGACCAGGTCGAAGATCTTCAGCACGTTGATCATCAGGGTGACGGCGACGACCGCGAGGACCGGCGCCAGCAGCGGCACCGTGACGCGTCTGAACACCTGCCACTCGCTCGCGCCGTCGACCCGGGCCGCCTCCAGCAGCTCCCGGGGCACGCTCGCCAGCCCGGCCGCGATCAGCACCATCGCGAAACCGGCCCACATCCAGATGTACGAGCCGATGATGGCCGGGGTGACCAGGGACGGGCCGAGCCAGTCCAGGCCGTTGTACGGCTCCTTGAAGTTGCTCGCCGGGAGCCGGAGTCGGGCCCCGTCGGCCGAGGCCGGAAGCGTGAAGGTGCCGTCGCCGGCGGCCGTCGCCGACGCCACCACCTTGCCGTCCTTCACGGCCTCGATCCTCATCCCGGCATAGCCCAGTTCGGCCGGGTCGACACTGTTGAGCTTCCCGACGCCCTTGCCGCGGGTGAAGTCCTGCCAGGTCGTGCCCGTGACCTTGTCCGGCTCGGGCTTCGGCGCCACCGCGGCCTTGGCGCCGTCGGGCATCAGATCGGGCGCCACGCCGACCAGGGGCAGCGAGACCACCTCGCCCGTGCGGACCGGCGAGGTGGTGATGAACGCGCCCCCGCCGGCCGGTTTCAGCGGCGATTCCCGGCCCGGGTGGGCCTTCGGGAACGCCGACGCCTGGGAGAACGTGTCGTGCACGCCCACCCACACCGCGTTCGCGACGCCCTTGTCCGGGTCCTGGTCGTACACCAGACGGAAGATGATGCCCGCCGCCAGCATCGAGATCGCCATCGGCATGAAGACGACCAGCTTGAACGCCGTACCCCAGCGCACCCGTTCGGTCAGCACCGCGAAGATCAGGCCGAGCGCCGTCGCGACCGTCGGCGCGAACACCACCCAGATGATGTTGTTCTTCAGCGCGGTGCGGATGCCCTCGTCGGTGAAGAGGGACTTGTAGTTGTCTATTCCGGCGAAGCCGTCACCGGACTGGTCGTAGAAACTGCGCACGACCGAGTACCCGATCGGGTACACCACGAGCGCGCCGAGCAGGACGAGCGCGGGTAGCAGGAACAGCGCCGCGACGGTCCTGCGGGTGCCGGTCACACTCTTGCGCGACTTGGGAGCGGCTGGGGGCCTGTCGCCCCCTGCCGCCGAAACCGATGTCATGACATCAGTTCCCGTAGGCCGCGGCCGCTTCGGTCTCCAGCTTCGCCTGCGTCCCCGCGATGTCCTTCGGGTTCTTCAGGAAGTCCTGGAGGATCTTCCACTCGCCCTTGCCGGGCGTTCCGCCGAAGGCCTGCGGGGCCTGGTCGGACATGTCGAAGCGGAAGTCGTCACCGGAGCCGATGAGCGCCTTGGCGATCTTCTGCTGCACCGCGTTCGGATAGTCGGAGTTCGGCACGTTCTTGTTCGGCGAGAGGTAGCCGCCCAGCTTGGCCTGGATCGACGCCGCGTCCGGGGAGGCGAGCCAGGTGGCCAGGGCCTGCGACCCCTTCGAGTCCTGGAGGATCACGGCCGCGTCGCCGCCCGAGACCACCGGTCCGGTGTCACCGACCGCCGGGAACGGGAACACCTTCGCGTCCGTGCCGATCTTCATGCTGGAGGGGATGTTGACCTGCGCGAAGTCACCCGCGGCCACCATGGCGGCCTTGGGCTGGTCCCCGCCGGTGAACACCTGGGTGACGGACGCCGGGAAGTCGGTCTGCAACGCCCCGTTCGCCCCGCCCGCGATCCAGTTCGGCTTGCCCCAGACCTGCGCGAGCGTGGTCAGCGCGTCCTTCACGGACGGGTCCGTCCACTTGATCTCGTGCTTGGCCAGCTGGTCGTACTTCTCCGGCCCGGCCTGGGAGAGGTACACGTTCTCGAACCAGTCGGTCAGCGTCCAGCCCTCGGCGCCGCCGACGGAGAACGGGGTGACGCCGGAGTCGGAGACCGTCTGCGCGGTGTTGAGCAGATCCGGCCAGGTCTCGGGCTCACTCGCCCCGGCGTTCTCGAAGACCTGGTTGTTGTACCAGATCAGGGACTTGTTGGCGGCCTTGTAGTAGACACCGTACGGCTTGCCGTTCACCTTGCCGATGTCCTGCCAGCCCTGTGAGTAGTTCTCACCGAGCTCCTTGACGGCTTCGGAGCCCAGCGGCTTGGCCCAGCCCTTGTCGACGGCCTGCTTGATGGCGCCGGGCTGGGGCAGCATCGCGATGTCCGGCGGCTGTCCGCCGGCCACCTTCGAGCCGATGAAGTTGATGATCGGGTCCTGCGCGGGCACGAACGTGACCTTGGCGCCCGTGCGCTTCTCGAACTCTTGCAGAACCTTCTTGAAGTTGGCCTGTTCGGTGCCGCTCCACACGGCGGCGACCTCGAGGCTCGTCCCGTCCAGCTTCGGAAGGGTGACGTTGTTGGCGGTGTCGTCGGTGTCGCCTGTGCTTCCACCGCTGCCGTCGTCGCTGCTTCCGCAGGCGGACAGCGAGAGCGCGAGGGCTCCCGCGGCGACGGCGGCCGCTGCCTTGGCGGCTCTGCGGTGCTGGAGGGTCGCCGTGTCCCGCTTGGGCGACCAGCGTGTCCGGATGGTGCTGCTCGTCATGCGCATGACTGCCCCGTTCTTCGTTTCTCGTCGAACGTCGAGCGCGCTCCCGTGCGATCTGGTCTACGCCCGGGTGTGCGGGGGCGGCAAGATGGCGTCGGCTGTCAAGCGGGGGATCGTGACTCCCTCGTGACCAGGGACTCGGCCCCATGACGCCGGGTGGGGCCGACTGCCGTCCTCGGTCACAGGAGCGACGGCACCTTCGCCGCCGCGACCTCCCGTGCCGCCCTTTCCAGCGCGCTGGCCAACAGTGCCAGGTCGGTTGGTCCGTTCCCGAGCTCCCGCACCGGACGGCGGGCCGGAGGGTCACCCATGCGGTGCCATTCCAGGGGCACGACCGTGGGGCGCAGCGTCGCCGTCCGGGGGATC
>NZ_JBEXSH010000284.1:0-9795 GCF_040613555.1 Streptomyces sp. NPDC006265 | reverse complement strand
CGAGGGTGGGCTCAGTCTTCGCCGGACGTCTGCCCCCGGCGCGGTGTCTGGGGAGACTTCGCGGCCTCCGCCTCGGCCTTGGCGTCGCTCACCGCGGCGGCGGCCTGCTTCCCGGCCTCGTCGGCCGCCGCGGCAGCGTCGAAGGAAGCCGTCCAGCCGGCGTTGAGCTCCGGAGTCCGGTCCTCGCCCGACGGGTGGGCAGCGCCGGCGTCGGCTCCTTCCTCCGGTTGCGCCGCCGGCTGGTCGCCGAACGCACGGGTGACGGTCCGGATCGCCTCGGTCAGCTCCCCCGGGATCACCCAGAACGTGTTGTTGTCGCTGCTTGCCAGGTGCGGAAGCGTCTCCAGGTACTTGTAGGCCAGGATCTTCGCGTCGGCGTTGTTGCGATGCACGGCCTGGAAGACCAGCTCCACCGCCTTCGCCTCACCGTCCGCCCGAAGGATCATGGCCTGTTGCGTGCCCTGTGCCTCCAGGATGTCCTTCTGCTTCGTGCCTTCCGCGGTGAGGATCTTGGCTTGCCGCTCCCCCTCGGCGTGCAGGATGGCCGCACGCTTGTCTCGCTCGGCCCGCATCTGCTTCTCCATCGCCTCCTTGATGGTGTGCGGTGGATCGATGGCCTTGATCTCGACGCGGTTGACCCGGATGCCCCACTTGCCGGTGGCGTCGTCGAGGACGGCGCGCAGCCGGGAGTTGATCTCCTCACGCGAGGTGAGCGTCTCCTCCAGGTCCATGCTGCCGATGACGTTCCGGAGCGTGGTCACGGTGAGCTGGTCGATCGCCTGCAGGTAGTCGGCGACCTCGTAGGCCGCCGACCGGGGGTCGGTGATCTGGTAGTAGAGCACGGTGTCGATGTTGACCACGAGGTTGTCCTCGGTGATCACCGGCCTGGGGTCGGACGAGTAGACCTGCTCGCGCACGTCGAGCTTGGTGTTGATGCGGTCCGCCACCGGCACGACCAGATTCAGCCCGGGCTGCAGCGTTCGGCGGTACCGGCCGAACCGCTCGATGTTGTAGCGGCGCGCCTGCGGGACGATCCGCACGCTGGAGGCCACCAGGAAGACGACGACGATGGCCGCCACGAGGGCGAGGATGACAACCGGGTCCACAGTGCCTCCGTTGCTGTGCGTTCAGCCGTTCACGGAAGAAGCTCGCGGGGGTAGACGATCGCCGTGGCGCCTTCGATCTCCATAACGTCCACCAGCGCCCCCACCGGGATCACGAGGCTTTCGTCGAAGGCGCGAGCGGACCACTCCTCGCCGGACAGTTTGATCAGGCCACGGGTCGCGGTGACCTCCTGCGTGACCTCGGCCCGCTTGCCGACCAGCGCGTAGCTGCCCTCGTGGACGAGGGGCTGCTGCGCCATGTGCCGCAGCGCGACGGGACGGACGAAGAAGAGGCCTGCTGCCGCCGCCGCGGCGAAGGCCAGCAGCTGGCCGAGAAGGCCGATGCCCACACCGGCGACCACGGCGGCAACCAGCGCGGCACCGGCCAGCAAGCCGAGGACCAGTGTCAGGGTGAAGAACTCCGCGGCACCCAGTGCCGCGGCGGCGAGCAGCCATACGAACCACGGCATGGAATCGCCCTCCTTCAGGGGCCTTCTCCACCAAGTTACCGCCCCGAACGCCGGACAGACAGATCAGCGGCTGCGGTTCTCACCCGATCGGGATGCCGGCACCGAGCGCGACGGGAAGCGGCTGTGCACTGCCCGCCGCTCTCGCCGCTCCATGTCGGCTCCCTGTGCCGGGTGCGATGATGCGCGGCACCCTCGTGCACCGGAAGAATGCGAGCGGACCTGGGTGCACGAGACGGCGGCGCCCAGCTCTCTCCCCCGGGCTGGTCGGCGAGGACGCCCCGGCCGGCCCCCTCCCCCGCGTCCGGTTCGCCGTCCAGGCGGTACTCGCGATGCTCCTCAGCCATCTGTTGCGCACTGGGTGGTGGCCGCTCACGGGAAGGCGGAGGCTGAAGCCATGACCATCGACGTGACGGCCGAGCGCGTCATCCCGCTACCGCCCGAACGCGTCGCGACGTACGCCATGGACTGGCGCCACGACGCCGACTGGACCCAGGGCATCCGCACGGCGGAACTCAGCGCGGAGGCGGCAGGCGGCGGCTTCGGCACCGGCGCCGAGGTCACCCGTACGGCGTACTTCCTGGGCCGCCGCATCGACTACGTCCTGCGGGTCGCCGCATACGATCCGCCGCGGCTGCTGGACATGATCTCCGTGGCCGGCCCGATGCCGATGCACATCACCTACACCTTCGAGCCCCACCCGCGCGGCACCCACGCCCTCATCCGCGTACAGGGCGGCGAGGGCGGCTTCTACCGGCTGGCGGCACCACTGCTGGCCGGGCGGGTCCGCGCCAACCTCGCCAAGGACCTGCGCGACCTCGAAGCGAGGCTCCTGGAACAGAGGTGAGCCGACGACGGCGTACGACGAAGGACTCGCGCAGCGGATCCGGGAGCGCCAGTTCGTCAGCGGCCTCACCCTGGGCGCCAACAAGGGCTGACGCACGCCTCCCACTCGTTCCCAGCCCCCGGAGCACCACCAGTGACCACCGAACGCCGTCTCCCCCTGCCCGGCATCGCCTACGGCGGCGACTACAACCCCGAACAGTGGGCCGAGGAGGTGTGGGCCGAGGACATGGCCCTGATGCGCGAGGCCGGGGTGACCATGGTCAGCGTCGGCATCTTCTCCTGGGCCCAGCTGGAGCCGTCCGAGGGCGTCTACGACTTCGCCCGCATGGACAAGATCCTCGACCTGCTCCACGAGAACGGCATCGCCGCCGACCTCGCCACGCCGACGGCCGCGCCGCCCGCCTGGTTCTTCCGTGCCCACCCCGAGGCACTGCCGGTCGACCGCGACGGCCGCACGCTGTCGTACGGCAGCCGCCAGACGTTCTGCCCGTCCAGCCCGGCCTACCGCACCGCGGCGCTGCGCATCGCGGGCGCACTGGCCGAGCGGTACGCCGACCACCCTGCTGCTTGCAGAGGGACGGTGAACCCTTGTCGGTTCGTGAGGCCGGCCTACCGGTGGCTCGCCGACTCCGACGGCCGGTGGATCGGGCCGGTGATCTGGGTCAGTGGCCGGCCCGTGCCGTGGTTGGCCTGGGCGATGATCTCCGCGGTGATGGAGATGGCCGTCTCCTCGGGTGTGAAGGCTCCAAGATCGAGGCCGATGGGGGAACGCAGCCGGGCCAACTGGTTCTCCGTGACGCCCCGCTCGCGCAGGCGGCGTATGCGCTCGTCGTGGGTGCGCCGGGAGCCCATGGCCCCGACAAAGGCGACGGGCAGGTCGAGTGCCAGGCGCAGCAGGGGAATGTCGAACTTGGCGTCGTGGGTGAGGACACATACGGCGGTACGCTCGTCCACCTCGGTGCGTTCCAGGTAGCGGTGGGGCCAGTCGACCACCACTTCGTCCGCGTGCGGGAAGCGGGCGGGAGTGGCGAAGACGGGGCGGGCGTCGCAGACGGTGACGTGGTAGCCCAGGAAGCGGCCGGCCTGGCTGAGGGCCGCGGCGAAGTCGACGGCACCGAAGACCAGCAGGCGCGGCGGGGACGCACGGACATGAACGAGGACGGACAGCCGTTCGGGGCATGCGTCTGCCTGCCCGCCGATGTCGATGCGGACGGTGCCGCCCGCCCGCAGCATGGCCCTGGCCCGGTCGGCCACTGCCCGGTCCGTCGGGCCGCCGTCCACGCGCCCGTAGGCGACACGGCCGCCGCCGAGCACGCTCAGAGTGGAGCCGAGGAGGCGCTCCGGGCCGTCCACGACCTGTGCCACGGCGACCGGTCGCCCTTGAGCGATCGCGGAGAGGGCTGTGGACAGGTGCGGCTGGGCTGCGGGATCGATGCGCTGGACGAAGACGTCGAGTTCGCCGCCGCAGGTCAGACCGACGGCGAAGGCGTCGTCGTCGGAGTAGCCGAACCAGGCCCGCCGCGGAGTGCCCCGGTCACGGAGCACTTGTCGGCACGCCTCGTAGACCGCTCCCTCGACGCAGCCGCCGGAGATGCTGCCGACGGCGTTGCCGTCCCCGTCCACCGCGACCGACGTACCGACCGGCAGAGGGGCGCTGCCGTGCAGGCCGGCGACGGTGGCCAGGGCGAAGGGGCGTGCCTCGCGGCACCAGCGGTGCAGTGTGTCCGCGATGTTCAGCATGGCGTTCTCCGTAGCAGGACCAGGATCGGCAGGTGAGCGGGCCGCCGCCCCGACGCCGGGGAAACGTCACGCGGCGGCGGCCCTCGGAAGTCCGGCAGCTGGACGGGGCGGGCTGCCGGACGATCGGTGTGCGCACCGTCGGCCCGATGTGGCATGGATCAGAGCAGCGCCTCTGCGGTGATGGGCAGTTCGCGGACGCGGCGGCCGGTGGCATTGAAGACCGCGTTGGCGATGGCGGGCGCCACCCCGATCATCACGAGCTCGCCGAGACCCTTGACTCCGAGCGGGTCTGCCTCGCGGTCCTCGCCGTCCAGGTAGATCGCCTTGAGGTCGGGTATGTCGGCGTTGACGGGGACGAGGTAATCGGCGAGGTTGGCGTTGACGACGCGTCCGTCGCGGTGGTCGGTGAGCGTATGCTCCAGCAGGGCCGTGCCGATACCGCCGACCATGCCGCCGAGGGCCTGGCTGTCGGCCAGTTTGGGGCTGATGATGCGGCCCGCGTCGTACACGCCGAGCACACGCCGCACCCGCACCAGACCGAGCGTCGCGTCCACCGCCACCTCGGCGAAGGTGGCGTTGTAGCCGTAGAAGGAGTGACGTTCGGGGCCCGAGGGCGGGGCGAAGGAGCCGTCCGCTTCCAGGTGGGTGCGGTCGTTGCGGGCCAGCAGCCGCCGGTAGGTCTCCCCGAGCGCGGGATCGTTCTTCACGTGCAGTCGGCCGTTGCGTACCACGACATCGTCGGCCGCCACCCCGTACAGCGGCGACTCGCGGTCTCCGACGGCCAGTTCGATCGCCTGGCGGCGGACTTTGTTGCAGGCGTCGAGGGTGGCGGAGCCGACGCTGGCCATGGTCATCGAGCCGCCGTGCGGTGGGGTCGGCGGGTAAAGAGAGTCCCCCAGCCGGAAGGTCACCGTGCGCACGGTCAACCCGAGTGCGTCGGCCGCGACCTGGGTCTGGGAGGTGTACGTACCCGGGCCCATGTCGGTGGCGGCCGCCTCGACCAGCGCGGTGCCGTCGGCGTCCAGACGGGCCCGGGCCTGGGCGGGCATGCGCGCGGTGTCGTAGACGCCGGCGGCCATGCCCCTGCCGATCAGCCAGTCCCCCTCGCGCGTGGCGCGGGGCCTGGGGTTGCGGCGATCCCAGCCGAACTCGCGCGCGCCGACCGCATAGCACTCGCGCAGCCGACGGGTGGAGAACGGCAGCCCGGACGACTCGTCCTCGTTCGGCTCGTTGCGCCGGCGCAGCTCGATCGGGTCGACGCCGAGCTTGTGGGCGAGTTCGTCCATGGCCGACTCGATGACGAAGGAGGCCGTCTGGAAGCCGGGGCCTCGCATGTACAGCGGCGTGGGCAGATCCAGCGGCACCGTCCGGTACCTCTGGGTCACGTTGGGCATGCTGTAGAGCATCTGTCCGGCCGCCAGGATGGACTCGGTGAACGTCTCGTACGACGACGTCTCGGCGTCCAGCTCGTGCACCGCGGCGGAAAGCCGGCCGCGCCGGTCACTGCCGAGGCGCAGGTGGTACTCGTACGAGGGCCGGAAACCGGTACCGAGGTACATCTGCTTGCGACTGAGGACCAGCTTGACCGGGCGCTTCGTCTCGCGGGCGGCCAGCGCGGCGACGACCACGTGCGGCCAGCAGCGCAGCGCTGTGCCGAAACCGCCGCCGACGAACGGTGAGATGACGCGCACCGCGTCCGTCTCCAGGCCGAACACCGCGGCGAGTTCGGTCTGCGTGCCCACCACCCACTGGGTCTTGTCCCACACGGTGAGCTCGTCGCCGTCCCAGCGAGTGATGGTGGCGTGCGGCTCCATCGGGTTGTGGTGGTTGCGCGCCGTGCGGTACGTCAGGTCCAGCCGTACGGCCGCCGCGCGCAGGGCCGCTTCGGCGTCGCCGCGTGCGTAACGGGTCGGCTCGTCCGGCTCGGCCTCGGTGAGGTCGGTCGAGGACTGTTCGGCGTCGTAACCGACCTTGACCAGGCTCGCGCCGTGCTGTGCGGCCTCCAGCGTGGAGGCGACCACGACGGCGACGGGCTGACCGTGGAAGCGGACGCGGTCGTCCTGGAAGACGCGGAGTCGCCGGCCGGGTGGATTGTTCGACCCGGAGTTGTCGCGGTACGCCAGCTTCGGCGCGTTGCGGTGGTGGAGCACCTTCAGGACGCCCGGAAGGGCTTCGGCGGCGGCGCTGTCGATCGATGTGATGTGACCGCGGCCGATGGCTGCGTCGACGATGACGGCGTGAACGGACCCCTCGACCTCGTGCTCGGCGGCATACAGCGCCTGTCCGGTGACCTTGAGCCGGCCGTCCACCCGGGACAGCGGCGCACCCACGGCTGCCTTCGGCTGGGGGCTCACTTGGTACCTCCTACGACGCGCAGCTGGCGTTCGACAGTGCGCTTGAGCAGCTCGACCTTGAAGTGGTTGTGCTGAAGGGGGCGGGCCCCGTCCGCCGCCTTCGCGGCAGCGGCCGACCAGAGAGCGCCCGAGGGGCGTTCGCCGACAAGGTGCTGTTCGACGGCGGGCAGCTTCCAGGGCACCGTGCCCACGCCCCCGGCGGCGACCCTGGCCTCGCGGATCACCCCGCCGCGTACGTGCAGCGCGACGGCCGCCGACGTCAGGGCGAACTCGTACGACTGCCGGTCACGCACCTTCAGATAGCCGGACCTGAGCGGGCGGGGGAGAGCGGGGATCTCCACCGCCGTTATCAACTCACCTTTGCGCAGGGCCTGTTCGCGCTGCGGGGTGCTGGCGGGCCGCAACAGGAATTCGGTCAAGGGGACTTGGCGTGGCCCGTCCGGGCCCACCAGGCGAACGCGTGCCTCCAAGGCGGCGAAGGCCACGGCGGCATCGGACGGGTGCGTGGCCACACAGGCGTCGGAGGTCCCGAGGATGGCGTGCGTGCGGTTGACGCCGTGCAGCGCGGCGCAGCCGGAGCCGGGCTCGCGCTTGTTGCAGTCGGCGGTGACGTCCCGGAAGTAGGTGCAGCGGGTGCGCTGCATGATGTTGCCGCCGATGGTCGCCATGTTCCGCAGCTGGGCCGACGCACTCAGCTCCAGCGCCTGGGAGACGACGGGATACAGGGTGCGCACCTTGGTGTGGGCGGCGGCCTCGGACATGGTCACCAGGGCGCCGATGCGCAAGCCCCCGCGCTCGGTGACGGTGATCTCGCCCAGCGGCAGTCCGGTGATGTCGACGAGGGTCTCGGGGCGTTCGACGGTCTCACGCATGAGGTCGACCAGGGTGGTGCCCCCGGCGATGTAACGCCCGCCGCGGTCACCGGCGTCGAGGGCTTCGCGGGTGTCGGAGACGCGGGTGTAGTGGAAGGGGTGCATGGCGGCCGATCCTCACTTCCGGCCCGCGGTCTGCTCCACCGCGCGCACGATCTTGACGTAGCAGCCGCAGCGGCAGATGTTTCCGCTCATCCACTCCCGGATCTCCGACGGCGAGCCGGTGTGGCCCTCCTGGATGCAGCCGACGCCGGAGAGAATCTGTCCGGGGGTGCAATAGCCGCACTGGAAGGCGTCCTGGTCGATGAACGCCTGCTGCAGCGGGTGCAGTCGATCACCCTCGGCCAGGCCCTCGATCGTGGTGACGTCGGCTCCCTCCAGACGCACCGCGAGCGTCAGGCAGGCGTTGTGCCGCTGCCCGTCGACCAGGACCGTGCACGCCCCGCAGGCCCCGGCGTTGCAGCCGTTCTTGGAGCCCGTGAG
Organism: Streptomyces sp. NPDC006265; assembly: GCF_040613555.1. Classification (NCBI taxonomy): domain Bacteria; kingdom Bacillati; phylum Actinomycetota; class Actinomycetes; order Kitasatosporales; family Streptomycetaceae; genus Streptomyces; species Streptomyces sp. NPDC006265. The sequence goes on along the minus strand of NZ_JBEXSH010000284.1, from coordinate 1,930 downwards.
TCCGAGGTGCTCGCGGAGCAGGTCCAGCAGTGAGGTGCGGTTGTCGACCGTCACGGTATGGCGGGTGCCGTTGACCGTCAGGGAGACACGGCTGGACGGCGGCCTCTCGGCGGCCGTCGCTTCCTCCGGGCCGGCGAGGAACGTGCCTCCGATCACGCTCCCCGCGACGACGGCACCACCGACCGCTGTGCTGGCGGCGATGAACGTGCGCCGAGTCGGCGCCAGGGAGGACTCGCCGGCTCCGGTGGGTGGTGGGGCGGAAGGTTCGGGGAGTTCAGTGGACATACGTACGCCTTCGTATCGCTGACGGATCGGCCGTACACCTCGGCGGGACGCGAGAGTGGATCGTCGTCACCGCGGAGAAGCCGGCAACCGCGCGCTCTGGCAGCGGCCACCGGTCACCTGGGGAGTCTCGCACCACCGGCAACGCTCGTGGCAGGGAGACTTTCCTCCCCCCTTGAAGCTCCGTCAGAAGCGACTGACCTACGTCTTCGGGGGCACTTGCGCGCGCTGCAAGGCAGGCGGCAGTCCCCCGGGGACGCCGTGGCGTCCTGAGCGAGCCCCGAATGGGCGTGGGACGGGCCGGGACTACTGGGAGCGGGTGCGTCGGCCGTTGTACTGCTGGTCGGTGACCGGCTCGGCCCAGGTGGTCTCGGGAGTGCCGTCGCCTGTGCCTTCCCACAGGGCGATGTGCTCCATGAAGCGGTCGGGGGCGGCGCCGTGCCAGTGTTCCTCGTCCGGCGGGCAGGCGACGGTCTCGCCGGGGTGGGCTTCGAAGACGGTGCCGTCCCGGGTGCCGATCAGGGCGATGCCGGAAACGACGTGCAAGGTCTGGCCCAGGGCGTGGGAATGCCAGTTGGTGCGGGCGCCCGGGGAGAAGCGGACCACGTTGGCGCGCATCCTCGACGGCTCCTGGCCTGCCACGATGACGTCCCACCACACGTCGCCGGTGAACCAGTCCGCCGGGGCCTTGCTGCTGGGCTGCTGCGTGATGAACTCCATGGTGCCTCTCAGCTCTCTTTCCTGCGTGGGCTGTCTTCAGCGGGCGACGTAGCCACCGTCCACAGGGAGGGCGACACCGACGACGAAACTCGCTCCGGGGCTGCACAGCCACAGGACCGCCTGGGCGATCTCCTCGGCGGTGCCGAGCCGGTTGACGGGCTGGTTGGACTCGGCCTCGGCGCGGTCGAGTTCTCCCTTGGCGATCATGTCGCTGACCATGGGGGTGTCGATGGTGCCGGGGCAGACGGCGTTGATGCGGACGCCTCGGGGGGCGTATTCGAGTGCCGCGCTGCTCGTCAGGCCGATGACTCCGTGTTTGGAGGCGTGGTAGGACGCGCGGCCGGGCAGGCCGACCAGGCCGCCCAGGGAGGAGCAGTTGACGATCGCGCCGCTGCCCTGTGCACGCATGTGCCGCAGCTCGTGCTTCATGCAGGCCCACACGCCGCGCAGATTGATGGCGTTGACGCGGTCGAACCTCTCGGCGGGTTCGTCGGCGGCGTCGCTGGGCGGGATCTGGATGCCGGCGTTGTTGTAGGCCATGTCGAGGCGGCCGAAGGTCTCGACCGTGCGGTCGACGGCGGCGGCGACCTGGTCCTCGTCGCTGACATCGCAAGTGAGGGCGAGGGCTTGGTGGCCGGCGTCGGTGAGTTCCTTCACGGCGGCGTTCAGGCCCGCTTCGTCGACGTCGGTGAGGGCGACGGCGGCTCCGGACCGGGCGAACGCGCGGGCGGTCGCCAGCCCCATACCGGCGCCGGCCCCGGTGACGAGGGCGACCTGGCCGGTGAAGTCGTAGCTTGGATTCACGGGGTGTTGTCCCTTCAGGTGGAGAGATGTGGCGGCACCACTGATGTCAGGGGTGCCTGGACGAACTGCGGGGGCACGACGCCTTGCCGCGACGCCGTCAGACCATCTGGCCGCCGTCGACGAC
>NZ_JBEXSH010000283.1:0-9803 GCF_040613555.1 Streptomyces sp. NPDC006265 | reverse complement strand
ACAGCGGCACGTCGGTGGTGAACCCGATCTTCGGCGAGGCGCCGAAGAGGTCAGCGAGCTCACCGAGCGTGGCGTCCCCGAGGGAGATCTCGAAGGTGTGGCGGGCGGCGAGCGTCAGGCCGATCAGCGCGAGCAGCCACAGCGCCGCCACCCGTCCGGCCCAGCCGGCCAGTTCCGTGGCTCCGGCCACGGCGCGGTGCCGCAGCGGACGCAGGAACCCCCAGGCGATCACCAGCGCCCCGGTGAGGGTCACGGACAAGGGAATCACCGTCAGGCCCGCCCGCGTCTCGGCGAGGTCGCCGGCGCCTCCGGCGAGTTTCACCGTGCCGCCGACGGCGGTGACCATGGTGGCCGCGACGACGGGGGCGAAGGAACCGTCCGGAAGGTCCGCGGCCCCGGCCGCCCACAGGCCCAGGGCGGACACCAGTGCCATGGCGAGCAGCCCGCCGAGCACCGTGACGAGGGCGTGCGCCCAGCTGTGGTGGGCGACGGCCCGCTCGCCCGAGGTACGTGCCTGGCCGGAGGGGGTGCGCGAACTCACTGTGCCACGCTAAGCAGCCCCCGAGCCGGACGCCCGCCGGAGAGGTCCGTCCGCGTCGGCTTGCGGGGCGTACGGGACCGGAGCACACAATGAACTCATAGTGGAAAAAAGCGGCATATGTCGGTACCAATCGTTCCGGCTGTGTGAAGGCCGCAGAGAACCCACGCGGGAGAAGAGCTCGTGAGCGTCGATCCACCGTCGTCCGGCCGCCCCACAGGACCTCCCTCGGGCCCGCTGTCGGGTCCCTCCCAGCCTCCCTCGGGCGGCGGGCCGCCCTCCGAGCCGCCGGGCGGGGGCGGCGAGGAGCCGGAGCCCCGCCGACCGTGGTGGGGGTCCGTGCCCCGTGTCGCGATCATCGCCACCGCCGTGGTGGCCGCCGTGGTCCTGGCCGTGGTGCTCTCCCGGCCCGACAACGGAGGAACCGGTGCCTCCGACGGCGGCACCAGCACGTCCAGCGGCGAGGTCTTCCTCCAGCCCGCGGCCGACACCGGACCGGACGAGTTCACCGAGTCGACGGCCCAGGAGGAAAGCTCCGCCTCCCCGGTCACGCCCTCGGGGGACACCGAGTCGGCCCCGCAGAACGCCGTGCGCGGTGTGAACGGCGACGCGCCCGGCCTGTACGGCGGCACCCGCAACGTCGCCAGCTGTGACGTGGAGAAGCAGATCAAGTACTTCGAGGACGCCCCGGACAAGGAGCGCGCGTTCGCCTCGGTCGTCCGGATCCAGCCGTCCGAGGTCCCCGCCTACCTGCGCTCGCTCACCCCCGTGCATCTGCGCATGGACACCCGCGTCACCAACCACGGCTACAAGAACGGTGCCCCCACCAGCTACCAGGCCGTCCTCCAGGCCGGCACGGCCGTCCTGGTCGACGACCGCGGCGTGCCCCGGGTGCGGTGCGCGTGCGGCAACCCGCTGTCCCCGCCGGTCGCCCAGCAGAGCGCGCCGAAGACGACCGGCAGCGCGTGGCCGGGTTACAAGTCGTCGAACGTCGTCATGGTGACGCCCGCTCCGCGGCCCGTCGACGAATTCGTGATGTGCGAACCCGACGGCGAGTGGTTCAAGCGCGAGGCGGGGGACACCGGCAGCAAGGACCACAAGACGAAGAAGCCCGACAAGCCCTCCCCGTCGGCCAACGTCACCACGCCCACGGCACCGACCGACTCGACGTCGTCGCAACCGCCCACGAGCGAACCGCCGACCTCGGACACGGACACCTCGGGGCCGACGACCGAGGAGCCGCCGTCGTCCGGCACCCAGCCGCCCCCGCCCGACAACAACACCGGGAGCGACACCGGCGGCGGCACGACGCAACAGGCGCCGGCCTCCTGACCAGGCCGGCCCGAGCGGCACGCCTCAAGCGGCGCGGACCACCAGGGCGTAGTCGCCGAGGCCGAGCAGCCGGTCGGCCGGCAGGTCGCCGTGGGTGGTGACGACCGCCTCGACCCGGCCCGTCCCCGGCTCGAACGCGACGTCCTGGACCGTGCCGAGCGTGTCGCCCGTCTCGGTGAGGATCCTCAGGCCCGGCAGCTCGTGGTGCGGCGGCACTTCGGCCGGTTCGGCGGTCGAGCGGACCAGCACCGCGTCGGCGCCGATGGCGTGCAGGGCGCCCCAGGCCAGCACGGTCTCCTTGCGGGAGTGGTGGCCGCGTACCCGGACGTGGGTGACCACACCGGTCACCGCGTCCACCGTCAGGGACTTCAGGGCACCGACCTCTTCCGCCTCGGTCAGCGTCAGCACGGGCAGGCCCCGCGCCTCGGAGAACAGCATCATGGCGCCGTCCCCTCCCGCCCGGCCCGGAAGGCGCCGACCCGGGCGGCGAAGGCGGGCAGGTCGTCGGCGACGTAGCGGGTGGCGTCCGCCGGGATGACCAGGGCGCGGCCGGAGACCGCGAGCGTCTCGCCGCGCGGCACGTACACCCGGTGCCGGCGGCCTCTGGAGCCCTGCACCAGCGCCTTGCCCGCGGCTATCCGGAAGCCCACGACCCGGCCGCTGGTTCCGCTCTCGACGATCACGTCGAGCACTGTGCCGACCTCGGTGCCCTCGTCGGTCAGCACCTTGGCGTGCAGCACCCGGCCCTGCTGTGCCTCACGGCGTGCCACCACGACGGAGGTGTCCTCCAGCGCGAGGGCGTCACGGACCATGACCGCGTACGGGCCCAGGGCGTGCACCGCCGACCAGGGAAGACTCTGCTTCAACGGGCCCGACAGCAGACCCCGGCCGCTGAGCGTGAAACCCGTGATCCGCCCGGCGGCGGAGTCGAAGACGGTGTCCTTGATCTGGGCGACGGCGTCGCCGCCCAGGGTGACCACCGGCAGGGTCGTCAGACTGCGTGCGGCCAGCAGTTCGTTCATCGCAGGCCCTTTCCGCCGGGACGGCGCCGGACAGCGATGACGGTCCCCGACCGCCGGCCCGCCTGCACGGCGAGCGTCACCGCCGTGACGGCGGCAAGCGCCGCGATCACCACGACCAGCCATATCCACCAGGCCACCGCGCACCTCCGGTGATCCGGTCCGGCCGCCCTCGGCCGGCCCTGAATTCCTTCCGGGTGCCCCGCGAAGGGGGGACAATGCCCGGGTTGTCGAATGGGGGAGAATCTGTGAGGACTGTGAAGCCGGGCCCGGGGTAGGGGCACTGGTGCAGAGCGTCCGGCCAGTCCGGCTTCCCGGAGAGAAAAGAATGATCGACCACCTGGACGGGGCAGTGATACCGACTGGTTTCGACGTGCCCGTGGAACCGCTGCGGCGGGCGGCACACTACACCGGCGAGCAGGGCTGCATCGCCGAGGCGCGGTCCTTCGCCGCGCTCTTTCTCGACCAGCTCAGGACCAAGTGGTGCGCGCGCATCGACGAGCGTGTCGACGGCGCCGTGCTGCTGGTGGTCAGCGAGCTGATCACCAACGCCGACCGGCACAGCAACGGGCCGTACATCCTGGAGCTCGTCGGCACCGACACCGCGGTGACGGTGTCGGTCTACGACAGCAGCTCTGCCCTGCCCCGCATCTTCCCCCGCAACCCCGAGCGCATCGGCCGGCACGGCTTGGAGATCGTCCACGCGCTCGCGGAGCAGGTCAGTGTGGAACGGGTGCCGGTGGGCAAGCGCGTGCGCGCCGTGCTGCCGCTCTCCGAAGCAAGCCAGGGGTGAGACACCGTCGCGAGCCGACGGAACTCAGGGTGGGAGACAGACGCGGGTGCCGCCCCACTCGCGCGTGGGGGACGGCACCCGCTTTTCGAAACGAGGGTGTCAGGCGCAGCCCAGCTCGCCCAGCATGCCCTCGCGCAGTCGCGTGATGATCCGCTTGATCAGGCGGGAGACGTGCATCTGTGAGCAGCCGAGTTGCTCACCGATCTCCGCCTGCGTGGCCTCCTCCACGAACCGCATGTGGATGATCTGCCGGTCGCGCTCGCTCAGCTCCGCCATGAGCGGTGCCAGCGAGTGGAAGTCCTCGACGAGCCGCAGCCCGTCCTCCTCCACGCCGATGAAGTCGGCCAGGACCGCCTCGCCGCCCTCCGGGCCGTCGCCGGTGAGTGCGGCATCGAGCGACGACGAGTTGTACCCGTTTGCCGCGATCTGCCCCTCCACGACCTCACGCTCGGAGATGTTCATCAGCGTGGCCAGCTCGGCGACCGTCGGCTCGCGGTCCAGGCGACTGGCCAGCTCCTCACGGGCCTTGGCCAGTTCCACACGCAGCTCCTGGAGCCGCCGCGGCACGTGCACCGCCCACGTCGTGTCCCGGAAGAACCGCTTGATCTCGCCGACGATGTACGGCAGCGCGAAGGAGGTGAACTCGACCTCGCGCGAGAGCTCGAACCGGTCGATGGCCTTGATCAGGCCGATCATGCCGGTCTGGACGATGTCCTCCATGTCGTCGCCGCGGCCCCGGAACCGGCCGGCCGCGAAGCGCACGAGCGACATGTTCATCTCGATCAGGGTGTTGCGCGCGTACTGGTATTCGTGCGTTCCCTCTTCGAGTTCCGTCAGGCGCTGGAAGAACTGGCGGGACAACTGCCTCGCGTCCCGCGGGGCCACGGACCGCGGGTCCATGACGCCCGGCAGTGCTCCGTCACCCGCGCCGGCCTCGGCGTTCTCTTCGACGACCTGTGCCTTCGACCGGATCACGGCGGTCTCCATTACCTCTCCCACGAACGTCACGGCGGACATCTGCATAGGCGCTCCCGAGTTGCGGGTACCCGGGTTGACGCGCACCATGCCCTCCGATGGTGCCGTGGGTGAGATCGGGCGGAATATTCCGTTCCTCCCCGTGTGCGGGGTGATTCCACCCAGGGCGGAACGCCGGGCCCTTCCGCCGGCGGCCGGGATTCCTAGGCTGGAGAAGTGAGCAACCAGCCGCCGAACGAAGCCCGAGTCATCCCCCTGCGCCCGCACGGTGCGCGTCCCTCCGGTGCGCCGCTGCGCCAGGCGCCGGCGGCCCCCGCCGCGAAGGAGCCGCTGTGGCGGGACCTGGTGGGTGACGTCCTGCGTCGTGAACGCCTCGCGCAGGAGCGCACGTTGAAGGACGTCGCCGACGAGGCACGAATTTCCATGCCCTATCTCTCGGAGGTGGAGCGCGGCCGCAAGGAGGCCTCCTCGGAGGTTCTCGCGGCCGCCGCCCACGCCCTCGGACTGGGCCTCGGCGACCTTCTGACGAAGGCGCAGGGCGAACTGACCCGCGTCACGTCGCGCTACGCGGCCGGCAGCCGCCGCGGGGCCACCACCTCGTCGCACGACGGCATGTGCCTGGCCGCCTGAGCCGTATCGCCCGGCCGGTGCCTCAGGCCTTGACGAGGCGCCGGCTGAGCACCTCGTCGGCCAGCCCGTAGCCCACTGCCTCCTGCGCGGTGAACACCTTGTCGCGGTCCATGTCGGCCCGCAGGGCTGCCACGTCGTGGTGGGTGTGCCGCGCCAGCACCTCCTCCACCTGGGAGCGGATCCGCACCATCTCCTTGGCCTGGAGCGCCAGGTCGGACACCATGCCGCGCTGCCCGCCCGCGGCCGGCTGTCCGAGCAGCACCCGCGCGTGCTCCAGCACGAACCGCTGCCCGGGATCCCCGCCGGCCAGCAGCACGGCCGCGGTGGAGGCCGCCTGCCCGACGCACACCGTGGAGATCGGCGCCTGTACGAACGTCATGGTGTCGTAGATCGCCATGAGGGAAGTGAACGAGCCGCCCGGCGAGTTGATGTATATCGCGATCTCGCTCTCCGGGGCGGACGACTCAAGGTGGAGGAGCTGGGCGATGACGACGTTGGCGACGCCGTCGTCGATCTCGGTGCCGAGGAAGATGATCCGCTCGGACAGCAGCCGGCTGAACACGTCGTAGGACCGCTCGCCCTGCGGGGTGCGCTCGACGACGTTCGGAATCGTGTACGTACCCATCACTGCAGCCCCATCCTGCGCCGGGTGGCCGCCGGGCGGACGTCCGCGAGGGACTCCACGACCCGGTCGACCATGCCGTACTCCCTGGCCTCCTCGGCCGTGAACCAGCGGTCGCGGTCACCGTCCCGGGAGATGGTCTCCGGGCTCTGGCCGGTGTGCTCGGCGGTGATCCGCTCGATGGTCCGCTTGGTGAACTCCAGGTTCTCCGCCTGGATCTCGATGTCGGCGGTGGTGCCGCCGATGCCCGCCGACGGCTGGTGCATCATGATCCGCGCGTTCGGCAGGGCGTAGCGCTTGCCCGGCGCACCGACGCTCAGCAGGAACTGGCCCATGCTGGCCGCGAAGCCCATGGCCAGCGTGGAGACGTCGTTCGGGATCAGCCGCATCGTGTCGTAGATGGCCAGACCCGCGTGCACGGCACCGCCCGGGCTGTTGATGTACAGGCTGATGTCGGTGTGGGCGTCCTCCGCCGACAGGACGAGCAACTGGGAGCAGACCCGGTTGGCGGAGACCTCGTCGACCTGCGTGCCCAGCAGCACGATGCGCTGCGCCAGCAGTTGGGCGGCCAGATGGTCGTCGAAGCGGGTGGGAGGGGTGTCGCCCTCCTCCGCCCGCGGGGCGAGTGTCGAGAGTGGAGTCATCGGTTCTCCTCGTCGCGGCGACAGGTGCCGCGGACGTGTCGGGGATGTGCCGTCGACTCCACTCTTGACCTCGGACGATGCCCGCGAACGGTTTCTCTGCCCTCGGCAGATCCGCTACCGGCAGAGCCCGAACGCTCAGCCCTTCTCGCGCAACCGGCGGAAGAACGCCCGCACGTCACCGACCAGCAGGTCCGGCTTCTCCATCGCCGCGAAGTGCCCGCCGCGGTCGAACTCCGTCCAGCGGACGATGTTCTCCGTCCGCTCGGCCCTGTGGCGCAGCGGGATCTGGGGGTCGCCGAAGAAGGACGCCACCGCGGTCGGCGCGCTGGAGGGCTCCTGCGGGGCGGCGATCCGTTCACCCCGGGCGTGGGCGCGCTCGTAGTAGACCCGCGCGGACGAACCCGCCGTGCCCGTCAGCCAGTACAGCATCACGTTCGTGAGCATCAGGTCCCGGTCGACGGCCTCCTCGGGCACCTCCTCGGAGTCCGTCCACTCCTGGAACTTCTCGACGATCCAGGCGAGTTGCCCCACGGGGGAGTCCGTGAGGGCGTAGGACAGGGTCTGTGGCCGGGTGGACTGCACATGGAAGTAGCCCGTCCCCTCGCGGGACCACGTCTCCCACCGGCGCCAGGAGATGAGCGTGCGCTCCCGTTCCGCGGGACTCAGCGCCTCCAATTCCTTGGCCGTCGGCTCGGTGGCCGCCTGCCCGCCGGGCAGCAGATTGAGGTGGATGCCGAGGACCCGACCGGGGTGGACGCGGCCCAGTTCGCGGGAGATGCCCGCACCCCAGTCGCCGCCCTGGGCGCCGAACCTCTCGTAGCCGAGGCGCGTCATCAGTTCGGCCCAGGCGTCGGCGATCCTGCGCGCCTCCCAGCCGGTCTCCCGCGTGGGGCCGGAGAACCCGAAGCCGGGAATGCTCGGCAGTACCACGTGGAAGGCGTCGGCCGGATCACCGCCGTGGGCGGCCGGGTCCGTCAGCGGCCCCACGATATCGGCGAACTCGACGATCGATCCCGGCCAGCCGTGTGTGACGACCAGCGGGGTGGCGTCGGGCTCGGGGGAGCGGATGTGCGCGAAGTGCACCCGTGCGCCGTCGATCTCGGTGGTGAACTGCGGCCAGGCGTTCAACCGCGCCTCGGCGGCCCGCCAGTCGTACTCGTGCCGCCAGTACCGCACCAGCTCGCGCAGATAGCCCGACGGAACGCCGTACGTCCAGCCCACGCCGGGCAGCTCGTCGGGCCACCTTGTCCGGTCGAGGCGGTCGTGGAGGTCGTCGAGGTCGCTCTGCGGAACGTCGATGCGGAAGGGACGGATGCCGCTGTCGGCGGGCGTGGACGTCATGGCCGTGAGCCTAGATCCGAACGGTGTATTAACCACCTGAATGTTCCGGCCGTCCGGCCGATGAGTTCCGGGGAGGGGACCGGTCGACAGTGGTGACAGCGTTCCACGCCTCCAGGAGGACTCATGACCACCGACGGTTTCACCACGTGCCTCTGGTTCGACGGCCAGGCCGAGGAGGCCGCCCATTTCTACGTCTCGGTCTTCAAGAACTCCAGCGTCGGCACGATCGCGCGCTACCCCGAGGGAGCGCCCCAGGCCGCCGGCAGTGTGATGACCGTCGAGTTCACGGCCAACGGGCACCGCTTCCTCGGGCTCAACGGCGGCCCCGAGTTCACGTTCACCGAGGCCACTTCCTTCATGCTCTTCTGCGAGAACCAGGAGGAGATCGACTACTACTGGAGCAAGCTCACCGAGAACGGCGGCGAGCCCGGCCCCTGCGGCTGGCTCAAGGACCGGTTCGGCGTGTCCTGGCAAATCGTCCCGGACCGGCTCGACGCGATGATCAGCGACCCGGATCCCGCGAAGGCGGCCCGCGTCACGCAGGCGTTCATGGCGATGAGCAAGTTCGACATCGGGGCTCTGGAGAAGGCGTACGCGGGTGAGTGACGTGCCCCCAGGGGCGGAGCAGCCCCCCAAAAGGGGCAGAGCCGTCTCCGTCCCTACGCCGTCTCGGCCAGGATCTCCCCGATCACATGCCGGGAGTTCTCCGCGACCGGCGGGTTCGTGTCCCAGTAGTACGGCAGGGCGATGACCGCGATCGACAGGGCCCAGCCCCGGGCCCGTGCCCACTCGGCCTCGCCGGCACCCACGGCCTGGCGGAGGACGCCGCGGGCCGCGGCGGGCAGCACACACCAGGCGCCGATGAGGTCGACGGCGGGATCACCGACCCCCACCGTGCCGAAGTCGATCACGGCGCTGAGCCGTCCGCCCGTGACCAGGAGGTTCCCGGCCATCAGATCGCCGTGGGCCCACATCGGCGGCCCCGTGTGCTCCGGGGCGCGCAGAGCCGCCTCCCAAGCCCTCGTCACCGCGGCGGTGTCGACCCGCCCCGCGAGGTGCGCGAGCGCCTCGCGCATGAAGGGGTCCCGTGCCGCCAGCGGCACTCCCCGGCAGCCCGGCGGGCCCTGCGACGCGTCGATCCCGCGCAGGGCCGTGACGTACGCCGCCAGGTCCTGGGCGAGCGGCACGGGTTCCTCGAGCGCGCCGGGCACCGGGTTGTGGCCGTCCAGCCAGCCGAACACCGACCAGGGCCACGGGAACCGGCCGTCGGGCTCACCCCGCCCGAGGGGCTCGGGGGAAGCGGCGGGCAGCTCGGGGGCCAGCCTGGGCAGCCAGTGCAGTTCGTGGGCGATGGCCTCCACGGCACGGGGATGCCGGGGGAGCCGTACGACCTTGTCCGCACCGAGGCGGAACATGGCGTTCTCCGTCCCGGAGGACTCCAGGCGCCGCAGGGGCAGTCCGGCCCACCGCGGGAACCGCTCCGCGATCAGCCGGCCGACCAGCGGGACGTCGACGGCCAGCTCGTCCTCATGCATTCGCACCGCACACATGACGCCCATTCGAGCGGTCAACGCGCCGCCTGTCGAATGGTTTTGGCGACCTCCCGGGCGATGCGCAGGATCCCCGGGGAGCGGACCGGGCAGGGCCTCGGCCTGGTGGTGGTCGGAGCCAGGCAGAAGTGCAGATGGTCGTCGTCGCGGTGCAGGGCGGTGCGGTCGCGGCCGGGCTGTGTGCACAGGCCGGGGTGCGCACGCTCGTACGCCGTGCACGGCAGGGACTGCGTCCAGGTGTAACGGCCGCCGACCGGGCTCACCGCCTTCCCGGCGTCCGCCACGACGTCCCCCGAGGCGGCGGCCCGCTTCGCGTAGAGCGCGTTGACACGCCGGACCCGGTCGGGGGTGATCGGATC